>PXRY01000001.1 GCA_003022925.1 Halobacteriales archaeon QS_8_65_32
GGCCGTGACCGGGGAGTTGTCCCGCGTGATCGCTTCTTGCCTGGGGACGTCGATCGTCTGGGTCCGGAGGTCGAACGGGTAGGTTCGTGAGACGAACGGCGGCACGAAGTGGATGCCAGGGTCGAGCAACTTGCGGTACTCGCCGAAGACCGTCAGCGCGCGTTTCTCGTAGGCGTCGACGATCTCGACGGCGCTATTTACGGTGACGGCGGCGACCGATAGCGCGAGCACGCCGAGAAACACCGACAGCGGGAGCGCATCCATCGCGTACAGCACCCCTAAGGCCACGAGCGCTAGGACGACAAAGGAGACGATCCCGTCGCGCGACCCCGCGCTCGGTCCCGATCTCCCCGAGGAGGTCGGCGACCCGTCCGCAGCGAGGCGATCGAGGTCGTCAAAGATGCTGTTGCGTGCCATACTGTGGGTACGTGATACACGGACTTACCGCTTGCGTGCGGTGACCGTACCGGCGATGGGTGTTCGACCTTCGGCGTTCGAAACGGATGTCGAGACGCCGTATTCGGACCGAAGCGAAGCTTCGTGGGTTTACTCGTCGAGGAGGCCTTCGCGGAAGCCTTCGAACTCGGCGAGGTGTTCCTGTTCGTCGGCGAGCAGTTCGGTGGCTAAGTCCTCGGTCACCGGGTCGTCGGCCTCTTCGGCGGCGTCGACGAGCGCCTCGTAGGTCGAAACGGCGTCGCCTTCGGCTTCGATGACGCCCTCGACGACGGTGAGGACATCGGTCGCCTCCGCGGGCGGCTGGAGGCTCTCCTGGCTCATCTCGATGTCGTACGAACCGCGGGGCTTGCCGCCGAGCACGCCGATACGCTCGCCGATCTCCTCGGCATGGTCGAGTTCCTCCTGAACGTCGGTGCTCAAGCTGTCTACGATCTCCTGAGCCTCGACGCCCGAGAGCGCGAGCGCGTTCGTCTGGTAGTTGATCACGGTTTCGAGTTCGTCGTTGCGAGCCTGCTGGAGCAGGTCGACGAGACGCTCGTCGTCTTCGGTGGATGCCATACCCGGCAGCAGAGTCGCCGGCCGGTTAAGCGCCGCGCCTGCGAGATCGTGATGTCCGGTGTAGTACCATAGAGAGCCACCAGGACCGCTTCGGAAGCCCTCGGGCGCTCGGCTTCGCCGTCTCGAACCACAGTGCTTAGTTCGCCGGGGTTCGCTGCCACGCGCCCGGCTTCTTCCAGTCCCACCCGGGCGGTCTTCCGTCAGGTCGTACGAGGGTCAGGAAACGGCTCACAACCGCGAGGCAATCGTCTCGGCGGTCGCCATGCCGACGCCCGGGACTGCTTCGAGTTCGTCGACCGACGCCGCCCGGATGCCGTCGACGCTGCCGAAGCGGCGAAGCAGACGCGTTCGAAGCTGGGGGCCGATCCCTGGAACCTCGTCGAGCACCGTCGAGACGTCGTCGCGAAGCGTCCCGTGATACCGGGCGGCAAAGCGATGGGCCTCGTCGCGCACCCGCTGACAGAGGTGTAACTGGGGCGCGTCGTCCGGCCAGTCGTGCGTCCGGTCGGGCGTGACGACGAGTTCCTCCTCCTTCGCGAGCGCGATCGCCGGCACGTCCCAGCCGACCGCTTCGAGCGCGTCGCGGGCAGCGTTCAACTGGCCGTCCCCGCCGTCGATCACCAACAGGTCGGGGTCGGGACGGTCGTCGCGCCCCTCGGTCGCGCGTTCGGCGCGCCAGCGCACGAGCGCGTGCATGTTCGCGTAGTCGTCGTTTTCCTCCGCTAACTTCTTGCGACGGTAGCCGGACTTGTTCGGCGAGCCGTCGACGAAGACCACGTCGCTACCGACGACGTTCTTGCCGCCCCCGTGGCTCACGTCGAAGCCCTCGATGCGCGTGGGAGCACGCGAAAGCGAGAGGGCGTCGCCTAATGCGCCGGCCTCGTCGGTGTCGTGGGCCCGTCGGGCGTTCTTGAGCGCGAGGTCGACGAGCGTTGCCTCCCGGCCCGCCCCGGGTACCGAAACCGACACGCCCTCGCCGTCGAGCCAGCCGCGTACGTCGGGGTCCGCGAGGTGTTCGGAAAGTAGCAAGCGATCGGGGAGCGTGCGATCGGCGTAGTACTGCTGGACGAACGCCCCGAGCACGCGTGCGAGGCGGTCGTCGGGATCGTGGCTGCCCGCCGCTGTGCCTTCGCCGGCAACGGTGCCCTGGGTTCCGTCGGCGACGGTTCCATCGGTTTCACCGCGCCCGTCGGTTCGAGCGTTCGCCGGGACGGCTCCGCTTTCGACATCAGTGTCACCGTCAGCCGTGGCATCGACACCGGCTCCGAGTTCGGCTTCGATCTCGGGCACCGACAGCGAGTGCTGATCGCGGTCGACGAGCTTGCCGCTCTCGGCGTGCAGTCGGGCAACGGTTGCCCGGTCGCCTTCGAGGCTCACACCCAGGACGTCGACCGTCCGAGGCCCGCTCTGGTCTTCGCCGGCGTCGATCGCCGCGCCCCCGGTGCCGTGCAGCGATTCGACGGCGTGCAGTCGGTCCCGGAGGTTCGCCGCGCGCTCGAATTCGGCCTCCCCTGCGGCGGCTTCCATCTCGCGGCGCAGCGGGTCGGCGAGCACGCCCGTCTCGCCCTCGAAGAACGTTCGAACCTCGGCGACGTCCGTGGCGTACTCCTCCTGACTTATCTCCCCGCCACAGGCTCCCGAACAGAGGCCGATCTGGTAGTCGAGACACGGGCGGTCCCGGCTGTAAAACCGACCGTCGGGACACTGCCGGATGCCATAGATCGAACGGATCGCGTGAACGACCGCTTCTAACCTGCTCTTGTCGGTGAACGGACCGAAGACTGCCGCACCCGGGTCGGGGTCGCGGGAGATCTCGATCCGGGGGAACTCGTGGTCGGTGAGTTGCACCAACGGATAGGATTTGTCGTCCTTCAGCCGGACGTTGTACCGGGGCTGAAACCGTTTGATGAGGTTGGCTTCGAGCAACAACGCCTGGGTCTCGGTGTCGGTAACGGCGAAGTCGATCGCCGACGCCCGCCGGACCATCCGGGCGATCCGATCGCTCCGGGGATCGGCGTACGTGCGAACCCGATCCCGGAGGTCGACCGCCTTCCCGACGTAGACGACCGTTCCGTCAGCCCGCGGGCGATCGCCGTTCGCCGCCGCGGCGACGTCCTCGCCGTCCGTGGTGCCCTCGACGGCCACTACACCGTCGTCGGTAGCGGCGGTGTCGGTTTCAGTAGTCCCGTGTTCGACGAACTGGTAGACGCCGGGCTCGCGCGGGAGTTCGCCGGCACGCTCGCGGACCGCAGCCCCCTCCATGGAAACTCGTCCGGGCGAGACGGGCTTGAACCCAACGCTCGCCGGACGCGAAGTGTTCGTATCCGATCACGGTCGGTCGCGATCCAGTCACGATTCGATCACGGTGACGACCGGCCGCTACGACACGATACCGACGAAAAGAGGTATCAAACGGACGAACGGACGGGAGCACGACTCGCCGGAATCAGGGATCGCTTCCGCCCGACCACACACCGCCCGCGTCGGCAGCCTCGGGTTCGGGTTCGGTCGGGGCCGTTTCGGCGTCGGGCTCGCTGTTCGGGGAGGTCCCGGCGTCGATCCACTCGCGGTCGAGCGAGATGACGTTCTCGCGGCCGAGCGACAGTTTCTCGATTGCGTTTTCCTCGTCCATCGAGGAGAGCAGGCGGCTCACCTTCGCCTTCGACCAGCCGGTTTCCTCGACGATCGCCGACTGTTTCATCCGGCCGCCGTGGCGATCGAGCAGGTGACGGACCCGGTCGGCGTCGGTCAGGAGTTCGGGCGTTCGTGCCGGATCGGTCGCCCGAGCTCCACTGCCGGTCCCGTCGCCGAGGGCGTCGTTGAGCGCCGTCCGCGGAGCGCGTGCGCCCAGTTCCCGTTCTCCTTCCCGTCCTCGTCCCCGGCCTCCCTCGTCGTCGCCCCTCCGGCGACGGCGGAGGGCGACCGTGCTCGCGCCGACGTACAGTAGCGCCGCAGCGCCGACCGCGAGGCGCTCAGTGGTTCGTGGACTCGTCGGGTCGGTGCTGGTGGCGAGTTCGGTGTCGTCGGTCAGACCGTCGCCATCGGTGTCTACTTCGGTCGGGTCCGAGCCGATCTGGACCTCCTCACCGTCACGGACGCCGTCGCCGTCGGTGTCGGCGGTCTGCGGGGAGGTGCCGTAGTCGTCGACCTCCGTGCCGTCGGTGAGCCCGTCCCGATCCATGTCGGCGTCGAGCGGATCGAGACCGAGCTGTCCTTCGGCCTCGTTCGCGAGCCCGTCGCCGTCGGCGTCGCCGCCCTTGGTGAGAACCGTCGCTTCGAGGGTCCGGTTGTCGAGCGGCGTCGCGGCGTCGGGACCGGTGCTAGCGCCGGGCTGGGAGTCGGCGTTGGGGCCGGCGTCGGCGTTGGGGTTAGTGTCGGAACCGAGACCGGAGCCTGCGGCCGGATACAGTTCGAGTGCGATGCGCGCGTCGACGCTCGCGTTCGCGGACCAGGTGAGTCCGGTGATATTGACACTTTTGGTCGAACTGTTCGAGATCGTCGCGCGCTCACAGTCCATTCGCGAACGCGTGCCGTTCGCGATGGCATACGCACAGACCCGGTACTGCGAGACGTCGGGGTAATCGGCGATCGTGAGGCTCGTGCGGAAGGGCTCCGACCGCCAGAAGGTCGTCTCCGAGGGGCCGTCCGACGGTGCCGATCCTTCGGCGTCGGCCGCCGATCCGGGGTTCGTCTCGACGACCGCCGGGCCGGCGATCGAGACGTCGCCGATCCCGCCGTCGGGCGTCACCGTCGGCACCACGCCGGCCGCGGGCACGACCGCGACCGACGCGGCTACCGCTCCGGCCAGCACGCACACGAAGCACGCGGCGAGGAGTTCGGATCGGCCCATAGTCTCGGATAGCGGGCGTATGGTCCGCTTAACGGACATGCAGGCGAGGGCCAGGGTTAAATACCCTTCTAAAAGAGAATACCTTACAGTTACGGTGCGAGACGGGACGCCGGGGCCGACGGCGGCAGCGAGACGGGGACGAAAGCCGGGCGAGCGGCCGGCGACGGGTCGACCGATCGCCGGCGGGAACAATCGATCCTCCGGCGGAAAACGGAAACAAAGGCCTATAATGGCGTGCACGATAGCGCTCGTATGACTGCGATCGAGTTAGCGGACGTCACGAAACGCTTCGGCGACGTCGTGGCGCTGCGCGATCTGGATCTCGTCGTCGAAGAGGGCGAGGTCTTCGGCTTTCTCGGGCCGAACGGCGCGGGCAAGTCCACCACGATCAACCTCCTGCTCGATTTCGCCCGGCCGACCGACGGTCGTGCGGAGGTATTGGACATGGACGCCCAACGGCACAGCCAGGCGGTCCGCCGGCGCACCGGCGTGCTCCCGGAGGGATTCGAGACCTACGGCCGGCTCACCGGCCGCCAGCACGTCGCCTTCGCCGCCGACTCGAAAGGAACCGACGACGACCCCGACGAGATCTTAGAGCGAGTGGGGATCGCCGACGCCGCCGATCGGAAGGTCGGCGGCTACTCGAAGGGGATGACCCAACGCCTCGCGCTCGGGATGGCGCTGACCGGCGAGCCCGATTTGCTCATTCTCGACGAACCGTCGACGGGGCTCGACCCCAACGGTGCCCGGGAGATGCGCGAACTCGTACGTGAGGAGCGCGATCGTGGTGCCACAGTATTCTTTTCGAGTCACATCCTGGAACAGGTCGAGGCTGTCTGCGATCGCATCGGCATCCTCCGCGACGGCGAACTCGTCGCCGAGGACACCGTACGCGGCCTGCGCGAGGCGGCGGGCACCGGCCAGACGCTTCAGGTCACGGTCGATCGAGCGGACGAGGACGTGCTCGCGAGCGTTCGTGACGTTCCCGGCGTCTCGGGCGTCGAGCGGGAGGGCGACCGGCTCACCGTTGCCTGCGAACCGGACGCGAAGACCCGAGTACTGGAAGGGATCGAGAGCGTCGGGGCGACCGTCAGGGATTTCAGCACCGAGGAGACCTCGCTCGACGAGCTGTTCGCCGCCTACACGACCGGCGACGGCACGACGAGAAACGCCCGAGCGGACGCCGAGGGAAGCGATAGCAGCGCGGGTAACGCAGGCGACGTCGACGAGACGGCGGGTGACGACACCGACGCCGACGATGCGGAGGAGGTCCGGGCGTGAGCTGGGCGGTCGTTGCCCGCAAGGACTTCGAGGACGCGATCCGGTCGCGGGGACTGATCGCGCTCACGGTGCTGTTCGTCCTCTTCTGTGGCGGGATGGCGTACCTCTATACGATCGTCGGCGTGAACGATTCACAGGCCGCGAACGTTATCGGCTTCGTCACCTTCCTCTTTCAGCCGGCGGCGTTCCTGGTGCCGATCATCGGGCTGGTCGTTGGCTACAAGGCCATCGCCGGCGAGCGCGAGAGCGGATCGATCAAGCTCCTGTTAGGACTTCCCCACACTCGCCAGGACGTCGTTGCCGGGAAGGTCGTCGGCCGAGCGGCAGTCGTCACCGTCTCGATCCTCGTCGGCTTCCTCGTGGGTGCGGTCGTCGTGCTTGCCCTCTACGGGTCATTCTCGGTGACGAACTTCGCCTTGTTTACGCTTCTCACCGTGATCTTAGCGCTCGCGTTCGTGAGCGTCGGCGTGGGAATCTCGGCGGCGACCGGATCGACCAACCGGGCGGTCATCGGGATCATCGCGTTTTTCGTTCTCTTTCGGGCGCTGTGGGGCGAGATCCCGAAGGCGATCAACTACCTGCTCAACGGGACCTACGGCTTCCCGAACAGTACGCCCGAATGGCTCTACCTCTTTCGACGGCTCAACCCCTCGAACGCCTATCAGGGTGCGGTGAGTCAGTGGCTGTTCGACAACTCGATCCTCCAGGCGCTGTTCGGCGGCGACGTCCCCTTCGCGCTCTCGCCGTGGGTCGCGCTCGCGATCCTGTTCGCCTGGATCCTGCTGCCAGCGGGCGTCGGCTACCTCGCGTTCGAACGCGCCGATCTGTAGCCCACCGAGTGGCTCTGTCGAAATCCTCCTCGCGTCCTGTGATTTCGCCTGGCGGGGCGTTCACATCGACTTGGCCGAGGACATGTGGTAGAACGCCTCCCTTGAATATCAGCTACGAAGGGTTTCAACAAGCCGTCGAGCTAAGAGGGACGACTGTCGTCCGGAACTGTTCGTGATGCATGATAGCACGACGGCGGTTCATAGGGCCTGGAGAGCTACCGTAATCCACCGATGGGTGTCTTTCAGCGGCTCGAACAGTTGGTGTCCGGTTCGGAGGCCGCTATCGTCCTCGAATGCGGCGACCGTGGCTTGACGGAGTCAATCGAACGGAAGAGTTTCGAGGTACGGCCGGGATAGCCGGCGGACGGTACGACTCAGGCGGCAAGTACCACGTCGAGCGCGAGCATGAGTGCCGCACCGATCATGAAGCCCCAGGTCGCGACGCGTTCGTAGCCGCGCGAGTGGGTCTCGGGCAGGATCTCGTCGCCGATGACGTAGAGCATTCCGCCCGCGGCGAAGCCCATCGCGTAGGGCAGAAGGGGAGCCGCAACGGTAACGGCCCACGCGCCGAACAGCGCGAGTGGGATCTCGACGAGCCCCGCCCTGATCCCGGCAAAAGCTGCGTACGTCGACCGGCCGAGCCCGGCATTGATCGCCGCGACCGAGACGGCGAGCCCCTCGGGGACGTTCTGAATCCCGATCGCGAGCATGAGGGCAATCGCGTTCGCGACGTCGCCCGACCCGAAGCCGACCCCGACGGCGAGCCCCTCGGGCATGTTATGCAACGTGATAGCGACGGTGAACAACAACACCGACATGAGCCGGGCGTTCGAGCCATCCGAATCGGTGGCCGAGGGACCCGCGAGGTGGGCGTGACTATGGCCGTGCGAGCCGGTTTCGGTACCGCCATCGGTCTCGGTGCCGCCGTCGGTTTCGGGCTCCGAGTCGGCGACGAGTCGGCTGCTGATGAGCGGCCCGACGTACGAGACCCACCGCTCGCCCCGGTCTAGTAGGACGGTTCCGAGCAGGAAACCGATGAGGACGGGGACGATCCCGACGAGTTCGAACCCGCCGAGAGCGAGCCCGCGATAGGAGGGCTCGGAGGCGAACTCGATGCCCGGGAGGAGCAGACTGGTAAAACTCGCCGAGAGCATTACGCCGGCGGCGAACCCGAGGGCGGCGTCGAGCCACTTTTCGGTGGGATTGCGCCAGAGGAGGACGATCGAGGCCCCGACGAGGTTGAGACCGGCGATCACCATCCCGCCGACGAGGCCCTGGATAACCGGGTTCTCGCCGACGATCCGAACGAACAGATCCGCCGCCGCTACCATCTCGGATCACGTCCGGGTGACGATGCGAGCGGCCGGTGGCGACAACCGGTCGTCGCGTTCGTCGGCGGCGTCGCCGTCGTTGCGCTTCGATGGGGTGTATTCATTAGGTTTGTCTAATTCGAACGTTAGTCCACGCGAATATATACGTTGCGCCATCGAGCGGGCGAGTCAGTGTCGAAGCCGCGGTCAGTTCACGACCGGCGGTTCGTTTCTCGGGGGCGTCGCCTCGCGCACCGAGACGGTGACGGCGACTTCCTTCGGCAGCGGGATCGATTCGGCCGCCGCGTCGTCGAGGTCGTCGTTAGAGCCGTCGTTCCTGGCGGTCGTCGTCCCTTCGGCGTCCTCCTCGCCATATCCCTCTCCTCCCTCGTCTCGCCCGTACCTCTCTTCTCCCTCGCTTCCTTCGTCCTCGAGCGGCGCGAGCGTAACCATGTCGAAGGGAGCGATCTCGATTATCTCGAAGCGTGCGCCGGGAACGACGCCGGCCCGGTCGAGGTAGGTGAGTACCTCCGGGTCGTCGTCGCGCACCCGTTCGACGCGGACGACATCGCCTTCCTCGTGGGTCGACAGGAGTGCGAGGTCGTCGTCGAGAGGTTCGAGGTCGGGCGAAGGGATCGGCGCGCCGTGAGGGTCGGCGGTAGGATCGCCCAACACGGTGGCGATCTCGGTCTCTAATTTCTCGGAGATGTGGTGTTCTAAGCGGTCGGCTTCCTCGTGGACCTCCGCCCAGTCGTAATTCAGCTGTTCGATCAGGAAGAGTTCGAGCAGGCGGTGGTGCCGGATGGTCTCTAAGGCCATCAGTTCGCCCTCGTCGGTGAGATGGGACCCCTTGTACTCCTCGCGTTCGACTAGGCCGCGCTCGGCGAGGCGCTTCATCGTCGCCGTCACCGTCGGCGTCGTAACGCCGAGGACGTCGGCAATCGCGGAGGGCGGGACCGCCTCCTCGCCGTCGCTGAGTTGATAGACCGCCTTGATATAGTCCTCGGCCTTCGCGCTCGACATATGCCTCCCTAGATGAGTCTAACATTTATGTGTTGCCCTGCAGGCGGTGGTAACTAGCGACAATGGGACAGAAGCGGCGTGCAGAACGGTTTGAAATCCCCCCGACACGCTCGACTCGGGGGGCTCGCTGCGCGCTTCGCTCGGTCGCTCCAGTGCTTGCTTCACCCGCCATCGTCGAGCGCGTCGGCCCCTTTCAGTCTCACCCATGACGGTTGTTTAGCAGGCAATTGCGTAAGTTAACACTGCCACCCTGTGTGAGCACGGAAGAGGGGTCGAGCCACGGCGTCGGCGACGAGTGCCCCCGGGAGGTCTGAAGAATTGGGACGAACGAAGGCAGGTTAGCCGGTGAGGGTGGCAATAACGTTCACAAGCGTCTCCCAGACCGGAAACCCGAAGACGAGCCCCGAGACGGTATCGAGCGCGAAGAAGGCAAACAGCGCCGCGCCCGCGAGATGGGCCTTTCGGGCGTCGAACCGGCCCGAGAACCGATCGAAGAAGTAAGCGTTCAGGAGGCTCACGGGAATGATTGCGAGCATCTCGCCGACCCAGATCGCCGCCGGCTGTGCCGGATAATTGCCAGCGAGCGCAATCGTGATCAGTTAGGTCTTGTCGCCGAACCCGCCGGCGACCATCATGACGAAGATCGGCAGAAAGCCCCCGAGCACGTTCGGTACCTGTCGGTCGGTAAGGAGAATTTTCACGTCCAGTTCACCGCCGGTGCCGAGCACCCCGCCGTCGGTGCGCGTTCCCTCGTGGTCTCGCTCAGGCGTCGATCGGAAGAGCAGTACGGCAAAGAGCGCGAACATCCCCGCCGTCAGGAGGTCGAGGACCAATCCGGAGAGCACCTCCTGTAACAGCCCGCCGAAGACGACTTCCAGAGCGGTCCAGCCCGCGAAGGCCGCGCCGGCAGCCGAGACCACTAACAGGGGGTGATAGCGCGTCGCGAGCCCGGCGATGATGAACTGGACCTTCTCGCCTGGCAGGACGGCCAACTGGGCACCGAAGGCGATCGCGACGACCGTGAGCCAACTCGCGTCGCTCACGCCGGGCGCACCCCGACCGCGCGGTCGCTCGGTCCGAAGGCGTCGCTCCGTTGGAGGGACACTGTTCCATTATTAGACTCGTCGAATCTATAGGTTGTGGTAGGCACAGTCGCCTATCACCGTCGTTCACTGACACCCGTCGCGACCGTCGTTCAGGACGATGGCAGCGGCAGACTGATCGACCGATCGCTTAGGCGTCGATTCCGCGTTCGTCCAGCAGTGCCTCGAACTCCGCTTCGCTCAGTTCGGGCACGTCGTTCTCGGCGGCGGCCTCGCGCTTTCGCGCGCCGGGCGAGTCGCCACACACCAAATAGTCGGTGTTGCCCGACACGCTTCCCGTGGCCTGCGCGCCGTGACGGGCAACGAGTTCCCCGGCTTCCTCGCGCGTGCGGGAGTCGAGTGCGCCGGTGAACACGAACGTCAGCCCTTCCAGGGCGTCGGGTGCCTGCATGACCGCCGCGGAGTCGGCGACCGGGGCGACGCCGTGTGCGCGAAGCGCCGAAATCGCCTCCCGGTTGCGCTCGCTTGCGAAGAATTCGCGGATCTCTGCGGCCACGCGCCGGCCGACGTCGGGCACCTCTTGGAGGTCGTCGGCCTCGGCGTCGATCACCGCGTCGAGCGAACCGAACGCGCGGGCGAGCGCCGTCGCCGTCGTCGGACCCACTTCCGGAACGCCGATCGCCGCGAGGAAATCGTCGAGCGCGGGCTCTTTTGCGGCGTCGAGTTCGGCGACGAGACTGGCAGCGCTCCGCTCGCCCCACCCCTCCAGGTCGGTCAGATCGGCCTCGTCGAGCGCGTAGAGGTCCGGTAAGGATTCGAGCAGGCCGGCGTCGATGAGCTGATCGACGCGTTCCTCTCCGAGCCCTTCGATATCCAACCCAGTGCGGCTAGCGTAATGTTCGATCGCGCGCTGGAGCTGGGCGGGACAGGCGAGTCCCCCCGAACAGTACGCGAGCGGGCCGTCGCGTTCGACCGGGCTCTCACAGATCGGACACGCCCTGGGGAACGAGAAGGTGCCCTCTGAGCGCTCTTCGACCACCTCGACGACCTGGGGGATAACGTCGCCAGCGCGTTCGATCCGGACCCGATCGTTGACGCCCACGCCCAAGCGTTCTATCTCTTCAGGGTTGTGCAGGCTCGCCCGCGAGACGGTGACGCCTCCTACTTCGACGGGATCGAGGATCGCAACGGGAGTTAACCTCCCCGTCCGGCCGACCTGTACGGCGACCGAGCCGACGGTCGTGACCTCCGTGCGTGCGGGGAACTTGTAGGCATAGGCCCACCGCGGCGCTCGGGACGTCGCACCCAACTTCTCGCATTTCGCCAAGTCGTTCAGCTTGTAGACGACGCCGTCGACCTCGTAATCGAGGGCTTCACGTCGCTCTCCGAGGTCGTCACGGTAGGCAATGGCCGCGTCGATGTCCGAGACGTGTTCGGTTTCGTGATCGACGCGCAACCCCCACTCCGGCAGGGTTTCGTGCTGGTCGGCGTGGGTGTCGAACTCGGCTCCTGTTAAGACATCGAAGAAGAAACACGCGAGCGGGCGGTCGGCGGCGACGGTCGGATCGAGCTGTCTGAGGGTACCTGCGGCGGCGTTGCGTGGGTTCGCAAACGGGTCGTCGCCGCGTTCGACCCGCCGTTTGTTCAGCTCTCGGAAATCGGGACGGGGGATGTAGACCTCGCCGCGCACCGCCAGAAAGTCGGGGACGTCCGGGTACTCTTCGGGGGAGCCACGGAGCCGGCCGGGGACGCTTGCGATCGTCCGAACGGTACTGGTCACGTCGTCGCCGGTAGTGCCGTCGCCGCGGGTGACCGCGCGTTCGTACTCGCCGTTCTCATAGACGACCTCGATCGAAAGGCCGTCGAACTTCGGCTCACACAGATAGGTTACGTCGCCGACCGCTTTCCTGACCCGCTCGTCGAACGCCCGGACCTCCTCGGGGTCGCCGCTCGAATCGATCGAGAGCATCGCCGCGACGTGATCGACGCTACTCAACTCGTCGATCGGTTCGCCGCCGACCCGCCGCGTCGGGCTGTGTTCGGTCGGGAGGTCGAATTCGTCTTCGAGGTCGACCAGCCGGGAGAACAGCGCGTCGTAGGTCCGGTCGCCGATGACGGGGTCGTTCGAGACGTAGTAGCGGTGGTCGTGTTCGCGGATCGCCTCGCGGAGCGCGCGTGCCTGTTCGCTGGCGGCCTCGGCCGAAAGCGCGTCGACCGATTCGAACTCCGTCGGTGGGTCGCGGAGATAGGGGTTATCGTCGCTCGCATCGGCATCCGTGTCCGCGTCCGCGGCGTCGGCTGTCATTATACGATAGACGCCACCCACGCCCTTACTTGCCTCGCCTTCGACGCGTCACTCCTGCTGGGTTGGGCGAATCAAGAGTTCGTTGACGCTCACGTGCTGGGGCTGGGCCACGGCGAAGGCGATCGTCCGGGCGATATCCGTACCGGTAAGCGGTTCCATCGATTCGACCCACTCGTTGACGCTCTCTTGTACTTCGTCGTCGGGGATGTGCTCCTGGAGTTCGGTATCGACGATGCCGGGTTCGACCAGCGTCGTTCGAATGCCGTCGTCGGTGACCTCCTGTCTGAACGCTTCGGTAAAGCCGTTGACGCCGAACTTCGTCGCGTTGTAGCCGCTCGCGGTCGCGCTGGCCTGGCGGCCGGCGACCGAGGAGACGTTGACGACGTGGCCGCTTTCCTGTTCTCGCATGACCGGCAGGGCGGCGTGGGTCGCGTTCATGAGACCCAGGAGGTTGACTTCGACCATCTGTCGCCAGTTGTCGGTGTCAGCCTCGGCGACCGCTTCTAACAACATCACCCCGGCGTTGTTTACGAGGATATCGAGGCACCCGAGTTCCGAAACCGTGGTGTCGATCATGTCCTCGACCTCTGCTTCGTCGGTGACGTCGGTCGGGACAACGAGGGTCTCCGCGCCGCCGGTTTCGAGTCGGTCGGCGAGCGACGCCAGTTCGCCTTCCCGACGGGCAGCGAGCGCAACCGCCGCGCCTTCGGCAGCGAGCGCTTCGGCGGTCGCCTCGCCGATGCCCGACGAGGCACCGGTGACGAGCGCTACCTGACCGTCGAGTCTGTCGGATATCGTGGCCATTGCATTCTCGTTACTCGGCTCCCTCGGAAAACCGTGTCCGAACCGGCCATCGCCTCGTCGGATCGTTGATCGAGCGAGAAAATACGGAAGTGCCGGCAGCGCAGACGGGTAGAGAGTGCCCGATAACGGCGAGCGACCTCCGAAGGCGAGGCTTATTTGATCGGAGCCGAACTCGTTGGTATGACCGGGGACATCGACGAGGAGTTCCTCTTGCTCAACCCGGGACCGGTCCCGCTGACCGACCCAGTGCGGGAAGCGATGGACGCGCCGATGGTTTCCCACCGCTCGGCGGCGTTCGAGCGGACCTACGAGCGCGCCCAGCGCGGCCTCGACTACGTCTTCACCGAGTCGACGCTCGACGGCCACTCCACCTCGGCGGGGGGCACGAGCCTGATCCTCAATGGCACGGCGACGATGGGGATGGAAGCCGCCGTTGCGAATCTCGTGGGACCAGACGATGAAGTCGTCGCGCTCGTCAACGGCAAGTTCGGTCGCCGGTTTGCTCGGATTGCCGACCGGTACGCCGAGGTGAAAGGAGTGGATGTCGGGTGGGGCGAGGCGTTCAATCTCGACGCGGTGACACGGGCGATAACCGACGAAACGGCACTCGTGACGATGGTCCACAACGAGACGAGCACCGGTATCTTGAACCCCGTCTCCGCGGTCGGCGAAGTGGCGAGCGAGTCCGACGCACCCTTCGTCGTCGATGGAGTCACGAGCCTCGGCGGCGACGTCTTCTGTATCGACGACTGGAACGTTGACGTTGCGATTACGGATTCTCAAAAGGCGCTCGCTGCTCCGCCCGGAACCAGCGCAATGTACGTGACCGACCGGGCGACAGAACGTGTCGACGGCTCGCGCGCCCCGTTCTATGCGGACCTCGAAAAGCACCTCCGCAAGGCGGCCGACTTTCAGACGCCCTTTACCAGCGCCGTGCCCCTCGTTCGCGCGCTCGCGGTCGCCGTCGAGGCCATCGAAGCCGAAGGGATGGCCCCACGCATCCGCCGGCACCGCCGGCAAGCGAAAGCGTTCCGTCAGGGGTTCGCGGCGATGGGATTGGAGGCCTTCCCCGAGACGCCGGGACTCACGGTACGGTCGAACACCGTCACGGCGACTCGCCTCCCCATCGAGATCGACCCCTCCGACTTCTTCGACGCGGTGAAAGCCCGAAACGTCTCGCTCAGCGGCGGACAGGCCCACCTCGGCGGCGAGATATTCAGGGTGAGCAACATGGGCAGCCTCGCCGACAGCGACGTGTCTCAGGGGGTTCGCGTCGTCGGCGAAGCGATGGCCGAAGCCGGCGCGGATGTTAACGGCGAGGCGGGTCTCGCCGCCGCCCGGGACGTACTCGGAAGCGGGGAAAACCAGGTGGACGGAGAGGGAGCGACCGTCGGGGCCGCCGGGGAGTAGCAGGTATGAGCGAACCACCTCCGTCGCCGGACCGGAAACGATAGCGGTCGGAGCGCCCGACTAATTGGTTGTACCTCTGCCAACACGAGAGCATCCATCTCGTGATCGACGCCTTGCTCCGTGTCGATCCGAGAACGGAGTTCACAAAGTCGGAACTCGTCGAGTTCGCGGGGATCAGCACTCGGAGCGTTCGGCGACACATCGACACACTGGTCGAACTCGGCGTGATGGCCGAAACCGCGGGCGGAAGGCGATACCACTACGATATCGAGAGCCCGGTCGGACAGCGGATCGTCGAACTGAATGTGGAGATCAATACGGTCGGTGCGACGACGGAGCAGTGAGAGACGGACGTTCGATCGCTGACCGGCACCGAGCGAACGCGTAGCGGTTTCTCGGGGTTGAACGCTCGGAGTTCGAACTGAGGCGATGAGCGATTATGGAGGGTCGTCTGCTTCCGATTCGTCTCCGATGTCGTCGGTCGCGTCGACATCGATCGTGTCGTCCGCGGTCGATTCCCGAGCATCGTCGGGCATCGCTGCGGCCTCGATCTCGTCGAAGAGGCCGAGCACCGCGTCGTCGGTCGTCAGATCTCGGAGTTCGTCGAGGATCGACGCGAGCATGCCATATTCGAGCAGTGCAACGATGGCCGCCTCGCCGAGGCGTGCACCGACGCGCTGGCCGGCGAGGCGAACGGCGACCTCCTGAATTCGACTGCCGTCAGCGAGTTCGTCGGCGATCGCCCGGCCGAGCAGGCGACCGAGGAGTTTCCCCGCCTGCTCGCGCTCGATCGCTTCCTCGACCGGTTGGCCGTCGAGCAGCGCCCCGATGTCGACCGCTCGAAGCGCCTCGCGGGCGCTGCCGCCGGCGAGATACGCCCGTACGCCGTGTGCGAGGAGACCGCCAACAGCGCTCGTCTCGGAGTCGTCTTCACCCATCGGGCGAAGTCTCGAGACGAGCCTGTATAAATCCCGGGCCGGCAGACCGATAGGATCGATAGCACCGGTGAGACCGACAGCACCGACGGCACCGACGGCCCCGAAAGCCCCCTCGGTCTCGCGCGTCTCTCGCTCGCTGCGCGCGGCTTCGCCGTGCTCCCGTCGCGAGAGACGCGCGACACCTCGGCCCCTTTCGAATTCCCACCATCCGCGACCGGACGCCGGGTTCTCGCCGGATGCCGTGTTCTCTCCTCCTATCCGCGCTCGAACGTCGGGACCGTCGTGAGGTCGAGGCGTAAGAGCAGCGGCAGGGCAACGAGGGCGATCGCGACCTCCGCGAGGCCGACGACCAGAAAGGCAACGTCGAAGCCTGCGGCCTCGGTTACGACCGCGCCGCCGACGATCCCTCCTAAAAAGCCGAGACTACCGACGATATTGAACCCGCCGATGGCAGTGCCGCGCTCGCGTTCTGCGGCGAGGTCGCTTACGAGCGCGAGCGTGGCCGGCGCACAGAGCGCGCCGAATATACCTACCAGAGCCATCGTCGCGCCCGCGAGAAGCACCGAGGGCACGAACCCGACGGCGATCACCGCGAAGCCAAAGAGCCCCGAACCGATCGCGATCGGGCCGACCCGGCCGATCCGATCGGAGAGCACTCCAGAGGGGTACTGGAGCAGGGCGAAGGGCGCGAAAAAGCAGCCGAGCAGGAGGCCGGTCGTCGCGGTGTCGGCACCGAAAGTCGTCTGGAAGTAGACCGTCCCGACGAACGCGAAGAAGCCGGCGGCGAGGCGGTCGATCAGCCCGAACGCATAGGGCAGCGCGAGAACGGGCGTCCGACCGAGCGCGCCGAGCACGGCGAGCGGACTCTCGGAACTACCGTCGTCGTCCGCCGGGACGCGATCGGTGACGGCGAAGGCGAGGCCGGCAACGCCGAGCAGACACGCGCTCGCGACCCACAGCGGCGCGAGCGTATCGATCGCGTAGAGCCGGCCGCCGATCGGCGCACCCAAGGCAGTGCCCCCGCCGATGGCGATGCCCGCCGCGCCCATGTTCCGGCCGGTGCCGCCGTCGAGGTCGGTGAGCATCGTGAGCGCGAGCGAGAAGGCTCCGATCGTGAAGGTCCCCTGCACGAAGCGGAAGACGAGCACGGCGGTGAATCCCACCCGTCCCGACGCCCCGAGGGTCGCGAGGACGGCGTAGCCCGCCGCGCCGCCGAGCGCGCCGAGCGCGATGAGGGGGCGACGCCGGCCGAGCGCATCGGAGAGGGCCCCCCAGACGGCGGCGAACAGGACGAAACCGACGAACTCCGCGCCCAAGAACCAGGTGCCGGCGTCGAGAACCGGGCTATTTGCACCCAATGCTTCGAGTAGGTCGGGGACGCCGGGGTAAAGCAACACCTGGGCGAAGAGCACGGCGAAGACCGTCGCCGCTAAGACGGCGCGATCGCGCCTGGACCCGCCGTCCGGTGCGCCCGGCGCGTCCGACGTGTCCGGCGCGTCCGGCGTCGCCGATGCCATATCAGTAGAAGGGCCGCGAGGAACAAAACGTCGTCCGTCTCGGTCGGCGGTCAGTGGGTAACGGTCGCCAGACGGTACTGCAGTTACGGTTCGGGTTCGTCCCGTCGGCGTTTCGATAGGCAGGTCACTTGTAGTACCGGTTGCCGGCCACGGCGATCGTGTGTGAGTCGGCGTACCGGCGAGCGATCGCGTGCCGGCGGCGGCGCGTCAGGAGGCCGTGGAGCGGCCGGAGTTCGATCAGCGCGAAGCCGGCGGCGATCACACAGAAGCCGACGACCGTGGTACGAGTGATCGGTTCGCCGAAGGCGACCCAGCCGCCTACGGCGGCGACGATAGGAGTGATGTAGCTCACGAGACTCGCCTGCGAGGGTCCGATCTCGCCCACCAGCGAGAAGTACAGGAGGAAGCCGGCGGCGCTCGCGACGACCGCGAGATACACTAGCGCCACGAGCACCTCGACGCTGGGTACGCCGCCGAGAACGGCCGCCGGCGACCCCTCGAACCCGGCGCTCAACAGATGCAGTACGCCGGCACCGACGAGCGTCATCCAGGCCTGGCTGGTGACGATCGGCAGTGTAGCGTCGAAGCGGACGGTCAGCACCGATCCGACGGCGAAACAGATCGCGGCAAGCAAGAACAGGCTAACGCCGATCAACTGTCCGTCGAGGCCCGATCCGGGGTTCGCAACGACGCACACGCCGAGCAGGCCGACGACGAACCCGCCGATCTCGGGGGGCGAGAGGCGCGCGTCGAGTACTACGAGCGCGAATGCCGGTGTCAGTACGGGCACGAGGCTCAGTACCACCGCCCCGATCGCGCTCGTCACGTACGTCTGGCCGACGAACGCGAGCGCGAAGTGCAGCCCGATCACGAGGGTGCCGCCGGTTACGATCAGTCCCCACTCCGCGCGTCCCGCCGGCCACGATCGGTACCCCCTCGAAAGGGCGTACCCGAAGAGCACGAGGCTCGCGATGTCGTATCGCAGCGCCGCGAACAGAAGCGGGGACAGCGCTTCGAGGCCCACTTCGATCGCAGGAAAGGAACTCCCCCAGATCAACGCCAACAGGAAAAAGAGCCCGACGTTCCGAAACCTATTCGATCCCAATACAGAACTGCCTCCACAGCGTCGTCATCGAAGACGCAAATAGTACCCCTTCAAACTTGAATCTTGCCGCAACCGTGATACCACGGAACGGACTCCCACGGCGGAACGTTACGGATTCCGTTCATACCTCCGCTGGCCGGTTCGGGAATCGAGGCTGTCACGACGATCCGAACGACGTAGACGGCCAACGGCGTCCCGGGAGTCGGCTACGAGCGCCCCAACGGAGCGTCGAACCGGACGATCCTCACTACGCGATCGGAAAGCGAGATCGAGACCCGCTCGCCCGGGGTCAGTTCGTAGACCGCCGTGTCGTCGTCGCGGGCGAGGACGGCGCTCGCGCTTCGGGTCGTCGTCAGGAGTTCGGTCTCGACGCGGCCCGCCGGCGAAAGCGAGATCGATCGTGGGGCGTCGGCCGGCTTGTGGACGTTATTGAACGCCACGCCGAGGCCGGCATCGAAGACGCCGTTCGTAATCGATCGGTAGTAGCCGCTCGCCCCGAACGGCGTCGCGACGAGTACGCCGTCGCCGATCACCTTCTCCGCCTCGTAGACGGCCCGTTCTTCGTCGTGACCTCCGTCGTCGTCCGTCCGGCCGTCATCGTGGCCCGTCCCTCCATCGTTGGCGTTAGCGCGATCGAGAACACGGACGGCGAACTTCGCGGCACGGACCGGACTGGCGTGATGTACGTGGACGTCGTTTATTGCCGGAAAGCCCTCGCGGATCGGCGCGCCGTCGCTCGACGCGCGTAGCTTGCGGTGGGGTTCGAGGCGGTAGTCGGTCCCTTCATCGCCGTCTTCGAGGGTAGCGAGGCGCTCTGAAACACGGTCTTCGTCGACATCGACCGTGTTCGCCTCCGACCCGGCACCGGCGACCGGGAGAATCGTCGGCTCGTCGTACCGGCGGGCATTGTAGAGGATCGAGCCGTCGCCGCCCACCGAGAGCACGACGCAATCGGCGGCGTACTCGTCGCGAACGGCGTAGCCGCCGTCGTCGAGGAGGCGCTCGTACTCGGCGGCGACGGAATCGTCGGCCGCGCTGACGAAGTATTCCATCGGTGTGCTCGTCTCCCGGTGATCGCGCGGGCGGGAACTACCTATCGGAACCGGTGGCTCTGCTGGCGACGACGAAACACCGGTGGACGGGCGCAGCGAGCAGCGAGCGGCGAGCGGCGAGCGTCGCCCTCGGAATCGTCCGGCGAGGATTGCCGTGACTCGCGGTTATAGATACATCGAGATATATGAGTGTCATACATGACCGCGAGCGATGGCAGGCCGGAGGGTGGCGGCAACGGTATCGACGGCGACAGCAATGGTGGCGACAGGGGCAGGAGCGAGCGTAGCGGTAGGGACACTAGCAACGGCGCTCACGGCGGCGATGGCGGCAGTAGTCGAAACGGCTTTGCGAGCGTCGGAGGCGGTCGGGGGTTCGGAACGCGGTGTGTTCACGCCGGGACGGCTCCCGATCCGACCACGGGTGCGCGCGTGCCGCCGTTGTACCAGACGACCTCCTACACGTTCGAGGACACCGAGGAAGCCGCGGCGCTTTATGCCCTGGAAGCAGAGGGCGACGTCTACTCGCGAATCAGTAATCCTACGCTCGCGGCGCTCGAACGCCGCCTCACTGACCTGGAAGGCGGCACGGGCGCGCTCGCGACCGCGTCGGGGATGGCCGCGCTCGACTGCGCGACGCTCGTGCTCGCCGCCGCGGGCGACAACGTGGTTTCTGCGTCGTCGATCTACGGCGGCACCCATGCCTATCTCTCACACACCGCCGCGCGACGGGGGATCGACGCCCGGTTCGTCGACACGCTCGATTACGGCGCGTACGAGGACGCGATCGACGAAGACACCGCCTACGTTCACATCGAGACGATCGGCAACCCCTCGCTCGTCACCCCCGACGTCGAGCGGGTGGCCGAGGTCGCTCACGCCGCGGGCGTGCCGCTGTTCGTCGACAACACCTTCGCGACGCCGGCGCTGTGTCGGCCCTTCGAGCACGGCGCGGATCTGGTCTGGGAATCCACCACCAAATGGTTGCATGGATCGGGCACGACCGTCGGCGGTGCGCTGATCGACGGCGGGACCTTCCCCTGGGCGGAGTACGGCGAGAAATATTCGGAGGTGTGTGCGAACCCGGCGTTCGGCGGGCTGGATTTCACCGAGCGCTTCGGCGACCGGGCCTTCGTCGAGGCCGCCCGCCAGCGCGGGGTCCGAAGCCTGGGGGGAGCCCAGTCGCCCTTCGACGCCTGGCAGACCCTCCAGGGCATGGAAACGTTGCACCTGCGAACGGAGCGCCACGCCGAGAACGCACTCGCGGTCGCCGAGTTCCTGGAAGGCCACCCTGCGGTGGCGTGGGTCTCCTACCCGGGCTTGGAGAGCCACGAGACCCACGCGAACGCGGAACGGTACCTGGAGGGCGGCTTCGGCGGGATGATCGCCGTTGGCCTCGAAGGAGGGTACGAGGCGGGCAAACGCCTCTGTGAGGAGACCGAACTCGCGAGCTTTCTCGCGAACGTCGGGGATGCCAAAACACTGGTAATCCACCCGGCGAGTACGACTCACGCCCAGATGAGCGAGGCCGACCAGCGCGCCTCGGGCGTGACGCCCGATCTCGTACGCTTGTCGATCGGGATCGAGGACGTCGCCGATATCGTCGCCGACCTCGATCGCGTCCTGGAGGAAAAGAGATGAGCCCGGCCCACGAGCGTAGCGTCGTTTCCGTGGGTGAATTCGAGTTCGATTGTGGCGAGTCGATCCCCGATCTCCGCCTCGCCTACGAGACCTACGGGAAGTTCACCGGCGACAACGCGGTGCTCGTCTGTCACGCGCTGACCGGCAGCGCCCACGTCGCGGGCCGGCGGCGGCGAACCGGGGGCCGGACGGACGAAGACAGCGAGGACGACGGCGGCAGTGGCGGCGAAGACGGCGGTAGCGGTGGCGACAGTGCCGCCGGTAGCGGTGGCGATAGGACAGCAGCCACTCACGGCCAGGCCCGCGCGTGGTGGGACGACATCGTCGGTCCAGGGAAAGCGATCGATACGACCGCCTTCTACGTGATCTGCGTGAACGCCCCAGGCTCGTGTTTCGGCTCGTCGGGCCCCGCGAGCGCCGATCCGGAGACGGACGACGAACCATACGGAACCGATTTCCCGGCGGTGACCGTCGGCGACTGGACCCGGGCCCAGCGTCGGGTGTTGGACGCGCTCGGCGTTCCAGGACTGCACGCCGTCGTCGGCGGGTCGGTCGGCGGGATGAACGCCTTGGAGTGGGCGAAACGCCACCCCGACGGCGTCGATCGGGTTATTCCCATCGCGGCGGCCGCTCGACTCGACGCCCAGTGTCTCGCGATCGACGCGATCGCGAGGCGGGCCATCCAGTCCGACCCGAATTGGCGTGGTGGAGACTACTACGGCGAGGGGCGCGAGCGTCCAAAACGGGGGCTCACGCTGGCCCGCCAGCTCGGCCATCTCACCTACCTTTCGAAGGCGTCCATGAACAGAAAATTCGGCCGGCGGTCGGCGGGGCGGGACGCCCTGCGGGAGACCTTCCCAACGGACCCCGCGGCGGGATTCTTCCCCTATCGGGACGTCGAATCGTACCTCGACTATCAGGGTAGCTCCTTTGCCGAGCGCTTCGACGCGAACAGCTACCTCTATCTTACGCGCGCGATGGATAACTACGACCTGGCTGCGGGCTATGAGTCCGACGCCGGGGCGCTCGCAGCGTTCGACGGCGAGGCCCTCTTCCTGTCGTTTACCGGCGACTGGCATTTCACCACCGCCCAAGCCGAACGCCTCGCCGAGGCTTTTCGCGACTCGGAGACGCCGACCGCCCACCACGTCATCGAATCGGACCACGGCCACGACGCCTTCCTCGTCGAACCCGAAAAAGTCGGGCCGCCGCTCGCCGACTTCCTCGCGGAGGGCGTCGCGGGCCGGGCGGTGACCGACACCGACGATGGCGACGGCGACGAGGCAACGAGCGAGGAGTTCGCGCCGGTCCACGTCGGGTTGTTCGGCGACTGAGTGAGGAGGAAGTCGAAGGGAGCGGTCGGCAATCGGCGATCATGAACGAAGCGAGCTGGCGGGACGGAGAAGGAGAGGTCCGAATCCGATGGAGGGCCGAGGGTTAGGGGACCGGTGAAACGGAAACGGAAACGGGAGCGGGAGCGAGCCTCAGAGCTGTCGGACGGCCTCCCACTTTGCGACGTCCGGGCCGTTGACGCCGCCCTCCCAGGACGGGTCAGCTCGCTCGCCGTTGATGAACCGACCGTACTGTTCGTCGTCGACGTGGATTTCGAGACAAGTCGTGCCGTTGTCGGTCCGCCAACTGACCCACACTTCGCGGTCACCGTTGCCGAGCGGGTGTTCGGGCGTGTAGGGATCCCCGCCGTCGGCAACGTGCTCAACGTACGCGCGGAGCCGGTCTTCGAGTGCCATGCCCTTCCTCCGGTATCGTCGCCAATAGTTACGAATCCGGCACGAATCGATAGTTGTAACCTGACCGATCGGGCGGCGATCGTAGGGCGTGGGGAACGGAGCGCGCGGGAACGGCCGGACCAGCGACCGACTCGAAGTCCCGCTCGCGTGTGACGACCGTCAGACGCCGGGCTGACGGTAGGGGCCCAAATGCGGTGCTAGGCGGAGGCTACAACGAGTATGCTGGCCGTTCGGTAGTCTCAGCCCGTCGGGTGTCGAGTTCCGCCGAAGCGCACCGCGGACGCCCGCGGGGGCTCGCAGGCCAGGGAACGAGCAGTGAAGATGAGCGGCGAGCACCGCGCGACGACGCGACCGGGACCGGGACCGAACCGGGACATGGCAGGACCGTCCGCTGGCAGTCAGTCGACGAGGTATCCGAGGTTCGCGAGCTGGCGTTTCATACCCTCGGAGTACTCGGCCTTTCGGGGCGTGGCGTCGGCGTATCCCGGCCGACCGGCGGTCTCGGCCCACCGGGTGTAAATACCCGCCAATCGATCGCGCTCGTCGGGATAGGTTTTTGCAACGTCGTGGCTCTCGTCGGGGAGTTCGAACAGCTCGGTGCGGTCGTCGCTCGTGAGGTACTTGTACTCGTTCGTGCGCACCGCGGTCAAGTCGGCGTGGTGATACGGCGAGTCGTCGAAGTCGGGGTTCAGTTCTTCGAAGCGTTCGATGTTCTCCTTCGCGCGCTCCCACCCGCGCTGGATTATCGCGTAGTTCCGGGTTTCCTCTCGCATATCGATCCCTTGGAGACCCTCTGTCCGCGCCCCGACGCGATCGAGGATCGTGGTCATTACGTCGGCGTGTTGAACTATCCCCTCATACCCGGTGATCTCGTCGAAGCCGTACGTGACGAGCGGAACGTGACAAACCGCATCGTTCGTCGTCACCATGTGGGCCAACATCCCGTCCTCGCCGAAACACTCCCCGTGATCGGCGGTGATCACGATAATCGTGTCCTCCAAGAGGTCGAGTTCGTTCAAGTAACCGACGAGCCCCCGGATCCGGTCGTCCGTGTAGGCGATCTCGCCGTCGTGCAGCGCTTTGATCGCGCGCCACTGGTCGTCGGTGAAGTCACAGCCCTCGGCGATGTTTCGATGGAGATCGCCGCTGTGGCGGAGACACACCTCCCTCGCTTCTCCGATCGACATGTCGAACGCGTCGGCGAAGCGTTTCGTCTCCTTGCGCGGCGGGTAGTAGAGGTGGTGGGGATCGCCGTAGAAGGTATAGAGGAAGAAGGGCTCCTCGCGGCTCGCATACGAGCGCAGCCAGCGCTTCGCGACCCCGTTGGTCAGAAAGCCGGTATCGAAGCGGTTGGTGTCGAGCGAGAGCCCGGGACCGTGACGATAAAAGCCGAGCGCGTATTTTGCGAGCGTCCTCGGACCGACGGTCTCCAAAAGCGTCTCGCGACTGAGGTACGCGAAGTCGTCGAAGCCGCGATCGAGGCCGGTCGCCGGGCTCACCTGGCCGTGGGGGGCAACGAGGCCGGTCCGGTAGCCGACCTCCCCGAGGCGTTCGGGCACCGTCTCGAACTCTTCGGGGAGGACGTCGTGGATCATTCCCGTCCCGTGGTGGGACGGGTAGGTTCCAGTGAGAATCGACGCGCTGGATGCGAGCGTCCAGATCCCGTGAGAGAAACAGCTCTCGAACCCACGACCGCGATCGGCGGCGGCGATCCGCTCGGTGTTCGGCATCGTCTCGCGGTCGTACCCACCCAAGAAGGTGTGATCCGTGCGCGTGCTCTCGACGGTGATCCAGAGAACGTTCGGTCGGTTCATTCCGTTCGGGCGATCTGTGAGGTGTTCACGACGGGACGTATTTCCGAGTATGGACGAGGGTAATTTATAGAATGGTTGATTAATACCTTACTCGATGGCTAAAAACGAACACACGGAACGCGAAGCGCCCCCTCCGGAACCGGCGTCCTGACGGACTCAACGTGGGCTCGGCGGCGTTCAGCGCTCGGGAAGGACGCCTTCGCCTTCGAGCGTCGCTCGGAGGTCGGCCATCGACGCCACGGTGACGTCGCACGCGGGTTCAACCGCTGGTTTAGGGTCGTAGCCAATTGCTACTCCGGCGGCCGCGAGCATCGGTCGGTCGTTCGCGCCGTCGCCGACCGCTATCGTATTCTCGATCGAGATTCCGCTATCGTCGGCGAGCGCGCGGAGGACGTCGTCCTTGGTGCCTTCGATGAGCGGTCCCGCGACGTCGCCGGTAAGCGCTTCGCCGTCGTCGAGTAGTCGGTTCGCATATGTATAATCGGTCGTTACACCGGTGTCGGCGAGCGCGCCCTCGACGCCGCGTTCGAACCCGCCGGTGAGGACCGCCGTCGTGACGCCCGCCTCGACGAGCGCGCTGAGGACCTCGGCCGCGCCGGGTTGAAGCCGAACGTTCACGAAGGCCGCTTCGACCCGATCGAGCGCGAGACCTTCCAAGAGCGAGACGCGCTCGCGCAGGCTTTCGGCATAGCCGATCTCGCCGGCCATCGTCCGGTCGGTGATCGCAGCCATGCGATCGGCGACGCCGCACTGTTCGCCGAGCAGAATCGTCATCTCCGAATCGGAAAGCGTGCCGTCGAAGTCGAACGCGACGAGTGTCATATCGGTGCTTCGCGACGAGGCGTTTCAATCGATCGGTACTCCGCTCGTGCCGGCGCGGTCGGCTTCCGTTCGCATCGCTCCGTCACGGTCGCGCAAGGACCGTGCGGGCCCCGACCATGCGAAGGCCGCCGATCACGCGAACGGCCGCGTCCGGGCCACACCGAAGTTCGCGACCTCCTCGGGATCGGCGGCGATCAGCGAGCGCGCGCGGGCGGCCGTCACGAGGTTGTCGCTGCCGAAATACGGCATCGCGTACGCGCGCTCGACGGTCGTGTCTTTTCGATCGACGCCGACGATAAGGGACTCGTCGGCCGATCGGGGGAGTAGCGAGTCCCTATCGAGCCCGTAGAGGACGACACAGGTGGGCGACACGGAGCGCGCGACGCTCGCGTCGGCGAGGGGGGTGCGGGCGTAATTCCCACCGCGACGATCGCCGCGACTGCCCCCGTTCTGAACGAAAAGCGCATCTGCGGGCTTTTCGACCGGTTCGTCGAGGAGTACCCAGCAGTCGAACGTCTCGCTCAGGTCGAAGCCATTGCGCGACTCGAACGCTGCCAATCGTCGTCGCTGTGCCTGATGATCCGAGTACAGGAGACTATATAGCCCGCGAGCGTCGGGCCGGTCGATCGGGACGCGAAACCCCGCGGAACCCTCGGGTCTGAGGGTTATATCCATCGCGACGCGGCCGAGGCAGACCGCCCCGAAGCCCGAATCGTTGAGCAGCACTTTTGCCTCGTACTCGGGCACGAACGCGCCGACGTCGAACGGCACCGCGGAAACCGAGACGAGTTCCGGGCGCGTCGTCGAGTCGGCCCGCGCATCGGCCGCCGAGTCGCCGTCGGTGATCGGTTCGATCCGGCCGGCGAGTGTGCCGCCATCGAGAAACCGGTCGCGATCGAGCGCGCGGAAGACTAAGACGTGCTCGGCGCTGCTGTAGGGAACGCTCGGCACGTACCCGCCGAGACGTCCAACGGGTTCCCAGTCGTCCTCGGCGGTGCGAAGCGAGAGGCGACGATCGTGAAAGCCGACGTTTCGCGTATGCACCCAGCAGTCGAATCGATCCTCGGAGTCGAAATCCTGCCGAGCGGCGAGCAACGACGCGTAGGCGTACAGGTACCGATCGCGGGCAACGGTGACCGTGTTCGCCCGCCCGTCGCGGGCGATTGCGACGTCGCGGTTGGGGACGAACGGGTCGAAGCCGCGTTCCGTCTCAGTATAAGCGGTCCGAGCGTACCACCCGCGGCCGTCGGCGGCCCCGGAGGCTCGCAGGTCCATCCGGATCGCCCCCTTGCTCGGGGTGTGGTGTGGGTTGATCGTGTGGCTCTGGCCGAGGTAGAGCACCTCGCCGACCCCCGCTCGCGCGTTGGCGATCAGGCTCCGTATCGCGGCGTTCGCCTTCTCGGGGCCGACGTCCTTTTCGTACCAGCCCCGATAGAAGTCGACGAACGCGAACTCCGGCGTCGCCCCGCGGTCACGGAGGCCCGAAATCACCGTCTCGAAGGTTTCGGGCCGGCGGCTCTCGATGATGTAGGGGAAGTGAACGAAGATCCCGGCGTCGACATCGGGTGCGACCCCGGCGATCGCGCGTTTCTGTGCGGCGAAGATTTCGGAACCGTGGCGTTCGAGATTGGCGACCGCGGCGTCGTTCCACGCGCCGCCGGGTACCCAGGTGCCCCCGACGGGCGCTTCCTGCCAGAGCACGATCCGCCCCGTCGGAAAGCGCCGCCTGTATGCTCGTGCGGCCGCTCGGAGCCCGGCGAGGTGCCGCTCGCGCTTCTCCGAATCGGTTACGAACTCCTCGGGGGTGAGATCGGTCAGGACGCCGACGTTGAGCCACGCCTCGACGCCCCGTTCGGCGGCCGCGTCGAGCGGGGCGGCGAGGTCGGCAGCGACGTCCTCGCCGGTCGCATCGGGGTACGCGAACAGCGCCGCGAGGTCGTGGCGACCGGCGAAGGCGAGCAGCGAGTCACGGATTCCGTGGTGTTCCCAGACGGGTCGCTCGAGCCAGCAGAAGTCCGCCCGTTCCCCCGACCGACCGACCGGTCGGTTCCCGATCGTCGGGGAGGTCTCGGTCGTCGAGTCCTCGGTATGCTTGACGGCCGAGTCGGTGACGCTCCCGTCAGAGGACCCCGGTCGGCCGGAACAGCCGGCGACGAGGGGCATGGAACCCGCCAGCGCCCGCCGGAGGAATCGTCGCCGTCGTATCCGTCGTCGCCGCATGTACGCTAACGGGCGAACCGGTCCGATAAAAACCGTCGACTTCGGCTCGGCGCCGGCCGGAAACGAGTGCCCGACGACCGCTCGCTCCCCCGTTTCCCTCCTTCGGCATCGACGTCCCAGTCGATCGACTCCCAGCCTTCGAAGTGCTCGATACGAAGTTCTAACTCGAATCGCTCCCAGTCGCACTCGTCGTACAGGAACTGTACCAGCGGACCGAACGCCGAGTTGTCCAACTGTAGCCCACGGCTGCCGTAGTCGAGCACGAACGGTTGCGAGCGAACGGTCTCGTAGGCGGCTCTCGCTTCACTGCCTCGGTCGGATGCGTACGCCGCGCGCCCGAGTACTTCGTCGCGCGGCATGGGCGAGCCGTATCGGTGAGACGTCATCAGCACCCGGAGAATCGCACGGATGAGTTCGATCTCGCTCACACCTCGCAGCACAACATATTACACCGAAGTATAACGTTGCCTACTTTGTTGTAGAATTTTGACTACAACGCTTATGCTCGTTCGATCTATGACGGCTATGAGCGACACTAGTATCGATTCGCACCCTGTAGACGTCAAGCGCAGTCGTGTCGAGCACCCGATCGGTTGGCTCTACCTCTGCCGACACGAGAGCGTCCACTACATTATCGACGCATTACTACAGGTCGATCCGCGAAAGGAGTTCACGAAGACCGAACTCGCGGAGTTCGCGGGGGTCAGCGCACAGAGCGTTCGTCGTCACCTACCGAAGTTGAGGGAACTGGAAGTCGTCGCCGAAACCGCCGGCGGAAAACGGTATCACTACGACATCGATAGCCCGGTCGGGCAGTTGATCGTCGAACTGAACGGGGAGATCAACGCGATCGGTGCTGAGTAGGGAAAGACGATCGTCAACTCGTGGCCGATATCGAGCGGCGATTGAACGAGTCCACGTCAGGCGAGTTTTCACGACGCTCGCGCGGCAGTAAAGCAAGTGTTATTCCGCCGGGCGAAGAGCCTCGGGTATGAAAGTTCTCGTCACGAACCCCATCGCCGACGCCGGCCTCGAACGACTGCGGGTGGCCGGCCACGACGTCGAGACGGCCTACGACGCTACCGACGATTCGCTCTACGACGCGGTCATTGATGCGGATGCACTGATCGTTCGCTCTGGAACGGAGGTGACCGCCGACGTGATCGAAAGCGCCCGCGACTTGGTGATCGTCGGCCGAGCGGGGATCGGCACCGACAACATCGACATCGACGCCGCGACCGACCGGGGCGTGATCGTCGCGAACGCCCCCGAGGGCAACGTCCGCGCCGCGGCCGAACACACCGTTGCGATGACCTTCGCGACCGCCCGGTCGATCCCCCAGGCCCACGCCCGGCTCAGGGCCGGCGAGTGGGCGAAAGGCGATTTCTTGGGGACTGAACTCAACGGCAAGGTCTTAGGGGTGGTGGGACTCGGCCGCGTCGGCCAGGAAGTCGCTCGCCGGCTCGGCAACCTCGGCATGGACATCGTGGCGTACGACCCCTACATCGCCGAAAGCCGTGCCGATCGCCTCGGCGCGGAACTCGTCGACCTCGACGAGTGCATCCCCCGAGCGGACGTACTGACCGTCCACACGCCGCTGACCCCCGAGACCGAGGACCTGATCGGCGAACCCGAACTCGACCGAATGGAAGGGGGACACCTCGTGAACTGCGCGCGCGGGGGCGTTGTCGACGAGGCGGCCCTGGCCGAAGCGGTCGACGACGGCACTCTTGAGGGCGCAGCGGTCGACGTCTTCGCGAACGAACCCGTCTCGCCGGACAACCCCCTGCTCGACGTCGAGAACGTCGTCATTACGCCTCACCTGGCTGCGAGCACCGAAGCCGCCCAGGAACACGTCGCGACGTCGATCGCCGATCAGGTACTCGCCGCCATTGAGGGACGGCCGGTCGCGAACGCGCTGAACGCCCCCTCGATCGACGAAGCGGCCTTCCCCCGCGTGCGCCCCTATATCGATATCGCCGAAACCGCCGGCCGGATTTCGGTGCAGTTGTTCGACGAGCGGGTCGCCGAAGTCGAGGTCACCTACGCCGGCGAGATCGCCGACGAGGACGTAGACCTCGTGACCGCGAGCGCGCTGAAGGGCGTATTCCGACCGCTCGAATGGCAGGTCAACGCCGTGAACGCCCCCCGGATCGCTGACGAGCGCGGCATCGAGGTAAGCGAGATCAAACGCCGCCAGGCCGAGGACTTCCAAAGCCTCGTCACGGTCGCCGTTCGCAGCGACGACGGCGCGGAGATGAGCGTCTGTGGGACCCTCTTTGCGGGCGAGGACCCCCGGATCGTCCGCGTCGACGGCTTTCGGGTCGATGCCATTCCCGGCGGGAGAATGATGGTCACGCGAAACGCCGACGCTCCCGGCGTGATCGGCCTGATCGGCACCGTGATGGGCGAGCATGATATCAACATCGCTGGTATGTACAACGCCAGGGAAGCCCACGGCGGCGAGGCGATGACCGTCTACAATGTCGATCAAGCGGTCCCCGAGGAAGCACGCGCGGAACTCGAAGCCGACGAGCGGATCATTTCGACCCGGTATATCACGCTCAACGACGAGTAAGGAACTCGGGAAACCCTCGGCACAGTATTAATTAGCGGCATAGGAGAGAACAGCAGGTCAGATTGAACGGTTCGAAAGCTCCCGACACGTTCGGTTCGGGGGGCTCATTGCTGTTAAAAGACCGCGCTGCCGCGCGGTCTTTTGCGATGTGATGGGAACTCTCCGAGTTCCCATTTACTCACGAGGACTCCGTTCTCGTGAATGTGGTCAGAACGTGGAGCGTTCTGACTGCAAGCTGGAAATCGTAGATTTCCAGCACTGAACGAAAGACGCCTTCGGCGTCTTTCGAACCACGGCGAAGCCGCCACGCGGTCGGCCCCTTTCAGTCCCACCCTGTAGCAGTTGTCCGGTGGGCAATTACGTAGGTCAACGCTGCTGGCGCGACCGGAGCGAACCCGCCGCGGTCGTAGAGGACACCCAAGCGCCTCGAAGGCCAGCACGGACGAGACGTCCCTTTACCCGGACGCGACGCTGTGAATCCACCCCCCGACGTCCCCGATGACTGAGGGAGCGACGTTTCCGCCGAAGTACAGCGCAAGCGGCGTCGCCGGCACGAAGCCCGCCTGGAAGTAGTGATCGGGCCCCTCGTAGAACTCGACCCTGCTGCCGCCGGGGAGATCGGTGGCCCGCCACGCCTCGAACTCACCCCGGAGCCACGCGAGGAGTTCGGGTTGGGCCGCCTCGTCGGCCCGTCCAGCCTTCAGGACGAAGGCGGGCATGTCGAGGGCGCTTGCGGTCCCCGCAGGGTCGTACGCCGCGACGCTGCGGTGCCACGTTCCCGGTCGCCCCTAGAGAGTCTCGTCATCCTCGAAGTCGCCCTCGGCGATGCGCCGTGCGGTCTCGCGCTCGCGGTCGAGTTCGGCCTCCTGTGCGTCGCTGAGGTCGCCATCCGGTTCGAACTCGTAGCGCATGAAATCGAGGTCGTCGGGATCGAGCGTCGAGTCCGCGCGACCGTCGAGAACGACGCCCGCGACGCTGCCGTGCTGAGCGGCGATGCGGGGAGCGGCCATCCCGCCCTGGCTGTGGCCCGCGACGAACAGGGCCTCTTCGGCCACCCTATCGATGGCGGCGAGTTCCGCCAGTGCCGCGACGGCGTCGTCGACGACCGCATCGAGCGTTAACTCCTCGTCGGGGACGTCCTGGTCCGCGAGGCGCTTCTCGTAGCGAAGCGTGGCGATCCCCTCGCTCGCGAGTCCCCACGCGAAATCCCTCAGAAGCTTCGACGCGCCCACGGTGCCGTCCGGGTCGTGGACGCCGGCCCCGTGAACGAGCGCAACGCCCGGAAACGGCCCAGGTCCGGTGGGTAGCGCGAGAACCCCGTCGAGGCTAACGTCCCCGGCGTCGACGCTCACCGCACGCTCGCCGAACGCGCCCCGGTCGACGTACGCTGGGGGTTCGTACGCGGGTGAGAACGACGAGCCGACGACGCCGTCGGCCGTGACTTCGATAGTCGCCGCCTCAGTCCCCGCCTCGAACTCGAACGTGACGATCGCCTCGGTACCGCCGTCGATCGCTTCGTCCTTACTCGCGGTCACGTCGCTCACGCCTTGCAAGTCGCCGTACTGTGCGTGGAGCCCCGATCGGTACCGTTCGAGCGCGTCTTCGGCGTCCATCGATTCCTCCCCGAACCCGTCGGGGGAAGGTCTCGACGACCGCCGCCCGACCCTCGTCGGTGAGCAAAGCGGTCGCGTCGACGACCGATCCGTCGGCGAACCGGTTCGCGAACTCGCGCGCCGTCGCTTCGGCCTCGCGCATGGGAACCATCCGTCGAGTCGCGTTCGTCCGGCGGGGTCGAATAGCTTGTGTGGCTCGGCCCGCACCAGAAGCCCGCTGACGGGAAAGCGCGATGGTCGATCGCCGACGACGACCGAAACTACTTGTACACCGCCGAACCCATCGGCCGGGGATCGAAATCGTCGTTCGATTCCGAATCGTGATCGCCGGAGCCAGTTCGACGACACGGACTCGACCCGATTCGTCGCCGTTCTCCACGACTCTATGCCTCCGCTGGGCCGATTTTGTATAGCGATATGAAGTTTACAAGAGAAAGCGGCGGTCTCGTGAGTCGTGCGTAGCGTCGGCGACCGGCCGGCGACTCGGTTCTCCCTGGCGTCGCTCAGTTGATCGTCCGCCGTGATCGCGCTCAGTACTCGACCGCGACCGATTCGCCGACGGGTCGGCCGTCGATCGACGGGCGGTCTCGCCGGGCGAGGCCGAGTCGCGGCCCCGGACAGTCTCGGCGAACCGTTGCAGCAGTAGCCGGTCAGGATCGGTGCCATGGAAGACCGATGATAGGTCGGCCGGAGTTTTCTCGCGCGTCACCTGAATGCGCCGGGCGAAACAGTCCATGTCGATGACACCGTGTGTCCCGGTTACCTCCGACGTCGCGTCGCTCCGTGATTCCCGCCCGTGGGATGCGTTCGACGACCCGTCGAGTGTGAACCGCGCTCCGTCGTCGAGCGTTATCGAGAGCGCGCTGACGTTCTCGCCTTCGGTACCGGCGAATCGGGGTGCCGTCTCGGCGTGCATCCCGATGTGGAGTCCGATCAACCGGTGGACCGCGTCGACGGCGCTGACGGCGTGGTGCGCGATAGCCCTGTCGATCCGGTCAGGATGGTCGAGCCAACCTCCGCGGAGAGGCCTGTGATGTGTGCCCGAGGGAGCAGTAATCTCTTCGATCGAACTGAGACTCGCGTGCTCGTGATGTCGGCCCTTGAACCCCGGTGTTTCGACGCGACTCCGATGTACTCCGGCCCTCTCGTCGACCACCGGTCTCGCCTCCGGAAGCCGGGGTTCGGGGGTCGGAAGCACAGTTCCCGCCGGACCTCAACGAGTCGCCTTCGGAAGACGAGGTTACAGTCGAGGGCGTTCGCAATCGCGAGACTAAACGACGCTCGGCGAGATGACTCGAACTCGGATCTCGTCCTCTTCGAGGTGTGATACTCCGACACCGGCAGCTGTAAACTACATACTGCGATATAGAAGCCCCTGAATCGCAAGGGGAGCGCGAGCGTATGATGTCGGCCGATGCGGTGACAGAACGGTAGGTCGAACCGTCCTTCCGAGATCCGCCGAGGAGACGAATTCGTCCCCGGAAACGCCGGTTCTATCGAGAATTAATAGAAATCGCGACAGTTCCGTCGCTCGACGAGTGGTAAGCACGACTGAACGGACTACTCGAACCGCGGCGCAGCACCAATGCATTGTTCCGGTAGAGTCGGCACGTCGTTCGCGGTTACCGATGGTGGTTGGCTGGGTTCCTCGAAGGGACCGATATGGACGAGCAACGCGAGTCGGCACGGGTCCGGGTTCCCGAAACTGCGTGCTCGCGGGTACCAGTGCTTTGCGAGATCGAGTCCGCGCACGGGAGACGTCAACTGTTTCGCCGAGCGACGAAGTCGTGGGTTCGATCGACGGTAGGTCGTCGGTGAGTTAGAAGCGATTCGGAGGACACGTCGATGGGACGGTTCCGCGCTCTCGGCGACTGCTCGGCTGGAGAGTCGTCGGATGGACAGGGCGAACTCGTAGGCGGGGGTTCCTCGGTGCAGTCGTTGCAGGAATTTTTGTATCGCGATATGTAATTTACGGCAGTTCGTTGACGGCGACGACGAGGACTCGCGAGGCTTTTGCCCACCGCGGGCGTAGCCAGGACGATGGTGCGGAACGTCGCTGGCGAGATGGTAGATCTCGAAGCCGAGGACTTCTATCTGCTGTCGGGCATCGAACAGGGGATGCGTTACAGCGAGTGGGTCTCCCGGGAGAAGTTGCCCGAGTTCTCGCGGCTCACCGCCGAGGACGTTTCCTACCGGATCGACCGCTGTGAGGAGCGGGGGCTGCTCGAACGTCGGACGATCCAGTACGAGGGCTACCAACTCGCGCCCGAGGGCTACGACATCCTCGCCCTCCGGACGTTCGCCGAGCGCGATACGATCAAGAGCGTCGGCGCGCCCCTCGGCGTCGGCAAGGAAAGCGACGTCTACGAGGTCCGCTCGTACAAGCCCCTCGCGCTCAAGTACCACCGCGAGGGGTATACGAACTTCCGGGAGGTGGACAAGGGTCGCGAGTACACCGCCGGTAGCCAGCACTCTTCGTGGTTGTATACTCTTCGTGGTTGTATACTGCCCGGAAGGCCGCCGAACGCGAGTACGGGGTTCTTTCTGATCTCTACCCGGGGGTTCGAGTACCCAGACCGATCGACCAGAACCGCCACGCGATCGTCATGGCACAGATGGATGGGGTCGAACTCTCGCGCGCCCGCCTCGAACCCGCCCAGGCCCGGCCGGTCTGTGATCTCGTGCTTCGGGAGATGGCGACGGCCTACGACGCCGGCTACGTCCACGCCGACATGAGCCAGTACAATGTTTTCGTCGGCGAAGGCGGGGTCACGATTTTCGACTGGCCCCAAGCTGTCGCGACTGATCACGCGAACGCCGGGGAACTGTTAGAGCGCGACGTTGAGAACGTGGTGAGTTACCTCCGACAAAAACACCCGCGAGAAGTTCCCGAGACCGAGACGCGGGCGCTCGCTCACGCGATTGGCGAGGGGAACTTCGAGTCGGTAAGCACATTCGAAACGTCGTAAATTGTATACTGCGATATAGAATCGGCGGCGCGAGACAAGCCCCTGATCAGTGGGGAAGGGGTTCCAGCGAGCGAGAACGGACGATGGCCGATGTATCGATCGGGACTGTCGGGCGGCTTTATATACGCGGCGTGAATATGGAGGGCAACCGAATGGTCTCGCTGTTACACACGGCAGACACCCACCTGGGGTATCGCCAGTACCACCGTCCCGAACGCGAGGCGGACTTCCGCGACGCTTTCTACCACGTGATCGACGCCGCCATCGCCGAGGAGGTCGACGCGGTCGTCCACGCCGGCGATCTGTTCGATTCGAGCCGGCCGGGGATCGACGCACTGTCGGACGCTCTGACAGGGCTCAAGCGCCTCCGCGAGGCGGACATCCCGTTCTTATCGATCGTCGGCAATCACGATGGGACCCGCGACCGACAGTGGATCGATGTCTTTGCGTCGCTCGGCCTCGCGACCCGGCTCGACGATGCCGGCTTCAGCGTCCGAAGCGAGGGGTGTCACCTCGCGCTGTACGGGCTCGATTACGTTGATCCGGGCCGTCGCGACCGCCTCGATTACGCGTTCGATCCGGAGGCGGCGACGGGTGCTGACGCGGCCGTACTGGTAGCGCACGGGCTGTTCGAACCGTTTCCGAACGGCGACTGGGACGCTCGGGCGATCCGGCGGCAGAGTTCCGTCGAGTTCGACGCGATCCTCGCGGGCGACGATCACACGAACCGCGAGACCGTCCTCTCGGAGTTCGGAACCTTGCTCATCTATCCGGGTTCGACCGAGCGGACCGCCGCGGACCAGCGCGAGCCGCGGGGCTATGGCCTCGTGGATGTCGATGGAAGCGGCGAGATCGAACGCGAGTTTCGCGAACTCGACACCCGGGAGTTCGTTTACGTCGACATCGAACTGAATGAGGGCGAGGGACTCGATCGCGTGCTCGCCGCGCTCGAAGACCGAGTTCGCGACCGGCGGGCGGTGACGGACTCGGAGCGGGAGGGGACCGACGAAGCGGCGGGCGAGGGAGAATCGGGCTTCGAAGAAGCGGTCGTGGTGGTCACGCTCACCGGGGCCGGCGAGCGGGTGTCGAGCGGGCCGATCGAGGAGTTCGGCCTCGGGCGCGAGGCGCTCACCGTTCGGGTCAACGACCGCCGGGAGTTCGACGACGACCTCGGCGAGTACGGCGAGGTCGCCTTCGCCGATCCCGAGCGCGCGGTCGAAGAGCGGCGACGAACCCTCGGCCTGAGTGGGGGCGGCCGCGAGATCGAGGACGTGATCCGGGACACCGACGCGGTGCCCGAGTCGAACGTCACCGAGGTAATCGAAGGCCGCGTCCGCGAATGGCTCGACGAGCGCCCGATCGGGACCTTCGAACGTACCGACCCGGAGCCGGCCGAGGAAGCCACAGCGGAGGGCAACGAAGGTGATGACGGGAACGAGGACGAAGGCGGGAACGAAGGCGAAGGCAAAGACGAGACCGCGAACGTGCGAGCGGCCGGGACGGGGACGGCCGAGGCCGAAGCGGCCTCCGAGGGAACGGAAACCAACGGCAGGACGCCCGACGTCGGCGACCCGGAATCGAGCGAGACGACCGGGGACTCGAAGACGGCGGCGAGCGCGGCTGATGCCGACGGGACCGGAGACGGGGACCGACCGGACGGACTGGATGGACCGAACGGACCGAACGGACCGGACGAAAGCGAAGCGGAGGCGATGGGTGAGACGGAAGCGACGGGCGGGACAGAAGCGAAGAGCGAGAACAGGGACGATGGAAACAGCGGACGAGACCGGAACGGCGGGGACGGCGGGAACGGGAGAGACGAGGCCGACGACGGAAGCGAGGCGGACGGTGGAAGCGACGGGGACGGACGAACGACACAGGCGACGCTGTGGGACTGACCGATGCGATTCGATCGACTCACTGTCGAGAACTACCGCTGTTTCGAGACGGGAGAAGTGCGCTTCGAGCCGGGCGTGACGGTCGTTCGCGGGGTCAACGGTGCGGGCAAGTCCTCGCTACTCGAGGCGTGTTTCTTCGCGCTGTACGGCGCGGCGGCGCTTCGGACCGCGGATGCCAACCTGGCGGACGTTGTTACTACTGACGCCGAGAGCTGTGCGGTCGAGCTCTGGTTCACCCACGCGGGCGCGGAGTACCGCGTCCGCCGGGAACTCAGGCGCACGGACGACCGGGCGAACCAGTCGAGCGCCGTCCTGGAAACCCCCGAGGGTCGGATCGACGGGGCGCGGGCGGTCGACGACCGGATCGCCTCGCTGTTCCGGATGGACGCCGAGGCCTTCCTCAGTTGTGCGTACGTCCGCCAGGGCGAGGTAAACAAGCTCGTCGAGGCCTCGGCGGCCGAACGCCAGGACATCATCGACGGACTCGTCCGGTTGGGCGTTTTGGAGACTTACCGGGATCGGGCGTCGGCGGCGCGCCTCGGCGTGAAACACGTTCGCGACGCGGCGGCGGGCGCGCTCGAAGACGTGACCGACCAGCTCGACGAAAAGAGCGAATCGGACCTCCGGGCGGCGCGCGAGCGGGTGGCAGAACAACTGAGCGAGGTCGACGAACGGCTCTCCGACCTTCGCGAGGAGCGCGAGAGCCACGCCGAACGGAAAGCCGACGCCGAGGAGACGATCGACGCCCAGGAGGAAGCCAGAGCGGAGCTCGCGGAGGCCCGCGAGGCGGTCGCCGACGCGGCGGAAGCGGTCGAGACCACCGAGGACGCCCGCGAGGCGGTCGCCGAGAAGCGGGCACGGACCGACGAGCGGATCGAGACGGCCGACGAGGAGGCCCGCGAGGCACTCGAAGCCGCGAGCACCGAGGGCGTCGAGATCGAACCGGACGCCGACGCCGAGGCGGTCGGGGCAGCGATCGACGCGATTACCGAGGAGCGATCGGCCGTTCAAAGCGAGATCGAGACCACCCAGCTGCGGGCCGAACAAGCCCGGGAGCAGGTATCGGAGTTGAAAACGGCCGCCGAGACGCGCGAGGAGGACGCGACGGAGCGCGAGCAACGGGCCGCGGACCTCGAAGAACGGATCGAGGGCGACGAGGCGACGATCGACGAGACGCGCGACGACATCGAGGAGATCGACGAACGGATCGAGACGGGGCAGGCGCGCTTCGAGGACACGCCAGTAGAATTCGGTGACGCCGAGGCGTTGCGCCGTGAGACGGCGAGCGAGCGCGAGACGGTCGCCGAGGAGCTAACCGAGGTCAGAAGCGACCTGAAGGCTCTGACCCAGAGCATCGAGCGGGCTGCAGAGCTCCGCGAGGCGGGCAAGTGCCCGACCTGCGGACAGGACGTCGCCGAGTCGCCACACGTCCACTCGCTCGACGACGACCGTGAACGGGCGAAAACTCTCGAAGCGAGGCACGAGACGCTGAGCGAGGAGGTCGAGAATATCGACGAGCGGATCGAACGAGCCGAGGATCTCGTCGAGATCGAGACGACCATCGACCTCTTGCGGGACAAACGCGCGGCGAAAACGGAGGTACTCGACGAACGCACCGACGCGATCGAGGACAAGCGGACGCGGGTCGAAGACCTCCGCGAGGAGGCCGCGGCGAAGCGAGAGGAGGCCGCAGCGAAGCGAGAAGAACGCACGGAACGCGAGGCCCGGGCCACCGAATACGAGGACGACCTCGACGACCTGCGCGAGCGCAAAGAAGCCCTCCGCGGGCGGGGCACATGTCTCGAAACCGCCGCGGAAGCCTTCGAGACGCGTTCGGAACTCGAAGGCGAACGGCAACAGGCGGGAGAACGCTACGAACACCTCGGCGAACTGCTCGACGAACGCCGGGAGGGGCTCGCCGAGCGGCGATCTCGGTTGAGCGACCTCAAAGAACGCGTCGACGAAGCACGCGTCGCAGCAGCGAAGGAGACGAAAGAAGAGGCGACGGAGGAGATCGACACGCTCGACACGGAAATCGAGGAGGTAGAGACCCGCCGCGACGGCCTTCAGAACCAGTTGGGGCGGATCGGAAGCGAACTCGATCAGGTGGCGTCGCTTCGCGAGCGTCGCGAGGACTTGGAAGAACGGGTCGGCGCGCTTTCGTCGCTGTACGAGGAGTGCGAGGAACTCCAGCGCATGTATGCCGACCTGCGGGCCGATCTGCGCCAGCGCAACATCGCGGCGCTCGAACGGCTCGTGAACGAGGTGTTCGATCTCGCCTACCGCAACGACGCCTACGACCGGATCACGTTAGACGGCGAGTACCGGGCGACGATCCACGAGAAATCGGGGAACGTTCTCGAACCGGGCAAGCTCTCGGGCGGCGAGCGTGTTCTTTTCAATCTCGCGCTGCGCTGTGGGATCTATCAGCTGCTCGTCGAAGGCGCGGAAGGCACCGCGCCGATGCCCCCGCTCATCTTAGACGAGCCGACCGCTCACTTAGATGCGGGCCACGTCGACCGAATCGACGGCGTGGTCTCGCGGATGCGCGAGATCGGCGTCGAACAGACGATCGTGGTCTCACACACCGACGAGCTGATCGACGCCGCCGACCACCGCATCGAGGTGACCCAACGGCCGGCGAGCAATCGCTCGGAGGCACACGCCGAGAGCGACCTGCTGGTCTGAACCGGTCGCTCCCTCGCCGTCGGCGGATCGGTCGGTTCGCCTATTGACCGTCGATCACTCGACGTTCTCGCCCTGGTAGCTCCCCGCGTAGCTCCCGTCGTGGTCCGCGCGCGCGAGGACGAACTGGGCGAAGCGGGCACCGCGCTCGATCTCGATCTCGTGGTAGACTTCGAGGAGTCCCTCGCCACGACCGCGGTAGCCGGCGTCCCAGACCGCGGTGTCCACCGTACAGGAGTTGCGCATGAGCGACGAGCGGGGGTAGACGAACCCAATGTGACCCTCGGGGATCTCGATTTCCTCGGCGTAGCGGGCCACGTAGCCGCCGGGTGAGAGCCGATAAACCGACGGGTCGTCGGTTCCGGGACCGTCGGCACCGCTTTCGATACCGCTACCGTCGGCGGCGTCGTTAGCGTCAACGTCGCTGCCGTCAGCGTCCCTCTCGGTGCCGTTCTCCGGTACGACCGGCTCGCGCTCGCCGACCCGCTTCCCGTCGCGGGCGATACGACCGGGCTCGCACCCGCGAAACACCGCATCGAGGGTGAGGTCGACGCCGCTGGGCTGGATCTGGATCGGGTCGATCGGCGAGACGAACTCGGCGACGAAGGAACCGGATTCGAACATACTCGCCGGGCGAACGGAACGGACAAGGATCTATCGAGTCCTCCCGGATTTCGTGACGTTCC
>PXRY01000002.1 GCA_003022925.1 Halobacteriales archaeon QS_8_65_32
CGTCATCTGCTCGCGGGCCGCAGGCCCGCTCGCAGGTTCGTGGGGCTCTGCGAGTCCCACGCTCATCACGAAAGGCGCGGAGCGCCTTTCGAACGACAGGCGAGCGAAGCGAGCCGAGGAGCACAGCGAGCCCCCCGAACCGAGCGTGTCGAGGGCTTTCGAACCGTTCCGTACTCCGTTCCTGTCGCACTACCGCTCAGTCAACATTGCCACGGTAACGGTCCCGAACGCTTAACGTCGGACTCGCCGTCCCCTGCGTATGCCTACCTCTCACACGATCGGGGCGATCGGCTACGGCCGCATCAACCGGGCGCTGTACGAGTACGTCGAAGCCGACCCGGACTTCGAGCTGGCGTACGTCTACGTCCGTACCCCGACGGACGACCTCCCCGAGGGAATACAGGTCACCGACCCGGCCGTTCTCGCGGAGCGACCCGTCGACCTCGTCGTCGAGGGGGCGACGCCCCAAGCGCTCGACACGCTCGGCGAAGGAGTCCTCTCGGCGAGCGACCTGCTCGTCCTCTCGGGGTCGGCGCTGGTCGATCGCGACCTCCACGACCGCCTCGAAGCGGCCGCACGGGCCAACGACGCCGAAATATACCTCCCGCACGCGGCGCTACTCGGACTCGACGGCCTCGTCGACGCCCGCAGTGAATTGGAGGCCGTCGCCATCGAGGCGACGAAGGCACCGAGCCACCTCGATTTCGGCTACACCGACGACGTCGCTCCGGAGGACGTCGCTGGGCGAACGGAACTCTACGACGGGCCGACCCGTGGCCTCTGTGAGCTGTTTCCGCGCAACTTCAACTCCCACGCCGCCGTCGCGCTCGCGGGCCTGGGACTGGACGAAACGAGCTCCACGCTCGTCGCCGACCCCGACGCCGACGGCGCGCGTCACGTCATCAGGGCGTCGGGCGACGGGTTCGACCTCGAAATCCGACGGGACAGCGTTATCGAAGGCGTCACCGGCGAGTACACGCTGGTCTCGCTCTGGGGCTCGATCCGACGCATCCTCCGTGCCGACGAAGGTCTTCGCTTCGTCTGATCTCGCCTCGAAGCCGATCCGATCGAGGGGGCCGTCACTTGACTCGCTCGAAGGTCGGCTCGCCGGTTTCGAACGAGAGCCGCGACCGGCCGGTGATCTCCGCGTCGGCGGGCAGTCGGTCGGCGAGGGCTGCCGATACTCGGAACGACGAGAGGTGGGACGTATCGCGGATCCAGCAGACCTCGATCGCCTCGGGGTCGTACGGTCCGACGCTCGACAGTGCCGCCGTCACCGCCGTTTCCTCCGAGGGCAGTACTACCGGCACCGAGGCCTTCGCGAGTGAGGAACTCGTGAGCGCGTTCGCGTACACCTGCTCCAAGTCGAGGTCTGCGGCGACCGCCCTCGTCGTCACGTCCGCGAGCCCGATCCCCATGCCGTTGCCATGGGTCGCCTCGGTCAACCCGAGCACGCAGATCCGCTTTATCTCAGGAATCGCTGGCTCGTCGGCGTTGAGCACGCGATACCGGCCGATCACGTTCGTGTCCATACCGGTCCCTGAGACGTCCTTGCCGATGCGCGCAACGACCACACAATCGAGCGCGTCGAACGGTAGCGTCGGCATCCGTTGGCGGGCGCGATCGAGGAGAGCTTCCTCGCCTTCGGGGAGGTCCGTCCCTCCCACCGCTTCGATTGTAGCGACTTCCTCGCGGCGGTTCTCGACGACGGCGAGCCCGCCGATCACGGCCACCTCCCGGCGGATCGCCGCCAGGGCGTCCTCGATCACCGGGACGTAGCCCGCCGAAAGCGCGCGCTCGTGGATCGCCCGCGCCCCGCGTTGCTTGCCGAGGCCGACCGCGAGCATCTTCGTGAGGCCGCTCTCGAAGCGGCCCTCGAAGTTGGTGTGCGGTTTGACCCTGTTGATGACGAGTATCCCGTCGGCCTCGTGTGCCGCGCGGGCGATGTGGACCGGTACCGGCTCGCCGCCCGGACCGCTCTCGCCGTCCAGTTTGACGGTGGCCATGCGCGCGTCGATCGCACAGTCGAGGCTCTCCTCGGTGAGCCCGAGGCCGGCGAGCGTCTCGATCTGGCCTGCCGCGGTCGCGCCGCCGTGAGAACCCATCGCCGGGACGACGACCGGCTCGTATCCCCGTGAGCGGACGGCCTCGATCGTCGCCCGCGCGATCGGGACGATATCGGTGACTCCCCGACTGCCGAGCCCGATCGTGATCGTCCCGCCCGCGGGGACCCCCGTCGTCCCGCCGTCGAGCAGCCTCTCGGCCTCGGCCCGCGCTGTCCCCTCGACGTCCCTTAGACGTAGCGTCTCAGGGTCGTACTCGACGTCGAGGAATTGCGGGAACTCGATCGGATCGAGCACCTGAGCGATCGTCTCGGCGTCCGGAAACTCCATGCGTACCTGAAGGGCGAGGGTCGGCTTAACTCCGGGCGATCTCACCGATGGGCGGAATCGCTTGCCTGTGTTGGACTACTGGTCGCCGCCGTCGCGCCACTCGCCACGCACGGTCCCCTCCGCCCCCTCCGTCCCGTCGGTCAGTGCGTCGCGAAATCGCCGCGCGACGTGGGCGGAATCGAGCGGTGGTCGTGCGTCGGGATCGATCGGTGGAACGCGGCAGACGACGAGCGCCGCACCCTCGTGGGCTACCGCCTCGGCGTACCCGGTTTCGAACTCGGCTCCCGTCTCGGCCGTCGTCGCCGCCAGCCCGCAGGCCCGCGCCGCACCGGCGATATCGACCGTCGCAACCGGCTGTCCGCCGGTCGTTCCGTACACCCCGTTCTCCCAGACGACGATCGCCAGGTTCGGCGGGTCGCAGGCCGCGACCGTCGAGAGAGCGCCGAGCGACATGCACATCGAGCCGTCGCCTTCGAGGACAGTTACGGGGTCGTCGATCGCCAGCGCCACGCCGAGACCGATCGACGTCGCCAGCCCCATTGCCCCCCAGCAGTAGAAGTTCCGAGGACGATCTTCGATTCCCGCCAGCGCGTAGGAAGCGACCCCGAGATTAGCGATGATCGCCGCCTCGGGGGTCGTCCCCAGAACGCGTTCGGTGCACGCGATCTGGTCGGCTCGTCGTGGAATATCGGCTCCCTCGTCCGCCTCGCCGCCGTTTCCGATCGGATCATCGACCCCATTGCCCTCGTCGGCCCTGTCGGCCTCGCCGGCCTCGTCGCTCGGGTCCTCAGAACTCATCTTTGGCTCCCGTGAGCGTCGCGTCGAGCAGGAGCACGTAGGGCTCGCCGGTCGAAAAGGCGCTTTTCGCTGCCAGGTCAACGTCCCGTTCGACGGTTTCGGGCACGTCGAGCCGTCGATTCCTGATCCCGATGTCGTCGAGGACGTCCCCCACCGCGTAGCCGAAGGGCACCTGGGCGTCGTTGAACTCTCCGAGGTCACCGCGCCGCGAGACGACCGCGAGAAACGGGATTCGGGTAGGTTTACTCAGCGACGACAGGGCGTTGATCGTCGTCGCGAGGCCGCTCGATTGACACAGCAGGACGCCGCGCTCGCCGCCGAGGTACGCTCCCGAGAGGAGGCCCACGCCGTGTTCCTCGCGTGCGAGCGACACTGCCTCGAAGGGTTCGTTGCTTTCGACGCGCTCGATCAACCCCGAAAGCGCCGAGTCCGGCAGATACGCGACCCTCCGTACGTCGTTTCGCTGCAGGGCCGAGACGACCCCGTCGATCCACGTCATGGCCTATCGAGACCGATCGAACACTTAGCTGTGGGGTCGGTGCCGCCTTCGATTACGCGTCGTCACGCCGAAGTGCTCCGGGCGGGACTGAAGTGGGAGTGGACGACCTCTCACGACACCGCAGACAGCCCGCCGAAGAAGGCGATCGTCACCACGAGCCGGCCGACGCTGCCGGCGAAGGTCGCGGCAGCGAACTTCAGGTAGTCCTCTTCGAGCACACTGAAGGCGTAGATCGAGATCGTATCCGGGAAGAAGGGCACACATAACGCGAGCGCGAGGCCGAGGTAGCCGTACTCGCGGGCGAGTCGCACCGTTCGACGCTCGGACCAGGAGACGACGTCGATTCGCGAACGGCGCAACAGCCGGATTACCGGGCCGGATTCGCGGGCTTCGTGTCCCAGCCGGAAGGCAAAGACGCTGCCAGCGGCCTTGCCGAGCGCGCTCGTGAGAACGATCAACACGAGGTTTGCGCTTCGCGACAGGCCGAGATCGAGCGGCGCGGCCAGCACGATCTCGCTCGGGAGGGGAAGAACGACCGCAATGAGAAACGAGTAAAGCGCGATGATCGCGAGGCTGAGGGGGCCGGTCGCGGTTTCGACCGCGGATTCCAACCACCCGAACCCCCCCGTAGAAAGCACGACGAGCAACGCGTCGAAAAGCGAGGACGGGACGGGCACTGACCGCTTTGGGAACGCGGGCGGTGTAAGCGTTGATACTCGCGTCCGTTCTCGTGACCCGTGATTCGCGGCTCACGGTTCGCGGCCGACGAGGGTAGCGTCAGCGGATCGATTCGAGGACGAGTTTCTGTTCGACGCGTTTGACTTCGTGTTGGACGTCGCGCACTGCGTCGATGTTCGCCGAGATCGAACTCACGCCCTTGTCCACGAGGAACTGGACCATTCGGGGTTTCGAGCCGGCCTGCCCACAGATGCTCGTCGCGACGTCGTGCTCCCGGCAGGTCTCGATCGTCCGACCGACCAGGTCGAGGACGGCGGGATGGAGCTCGTCGAAGTAGCCCGCGACGTTCTCGTTGTTGCGATCCACGGCTAAGGTATACTGGGTCAGGTCGTTCGTCCCGAAGCTCGCGAAGTCGATCCCACACTCGGCGAGTTCCCCGATGCACAGCGCGCTCGCCGGCGTCTCGATCATTACGCCCCACGACCGGCGGTCGGTGTCGATGCCGGCCTCGCGCATCAGCCGTTTCGCGGCGAGGACGTCCTCTGCGTCGTTCACGAGAGGCAGCATGATCTCGACGTTGTCGTAACCCATGTCGTACAGCTCGGTAAAGGCCCGCAGCTCGTGTTCGAAGACACCGGGGCGATCGAGGCTGCGGCGAATCCCCCGATAGCCCAACATCGGGTTGTGCTCGTGGGGCTCGTCGTCGCCGCCTTCGAGCTGGCGGAACTCGTCGGTCGGCGCATCTAAGGTCCGGACACGTACGGGCCGGGGGTAGAACTCGTCGGCCGCTCGGCGGACGCCCTCGACGATCTCCTCGACGTAGGCATCGGCACCGTGATCGGAAATGTACTTTTCGGGGGTCTTGTTCGTCGAAAGGATCATGTGCTCGAGTCGCAGGAGGCCCACCCCGTCGGCCCCGGTCGCGGCGGCGCGTTCGGCGGCCTCGGGGATCGAGACGTTGACTTTGACCTTCGTCGCCGTCATCGGTTTTACCGGTGACTGCGGACGGACCTCCTCGACGGCGTCGCGTTCCTCGTCGGTCTCGGTGCGCCCCTCTCGTACGGTGCCCTTGTTGCCGTCGATCGTCACGACCCGATCGTCTTCTAAAACCTCGGTGGCGCTGCCGGTTCCGACCACGGCGGGAACTCCTAACTCGCGGGAGACAATGGCAGCGTGGGAGGTCATCCCGCCCTCGTTCGTAACGATGCCCGCCGCCCGCTTCATCGCCGGCACCATGTCGGGCGTCGTCATCGGCGTGACGATGATGTCACCGTCGCCGACCTTGTCTAACTGATCGAGTTCGCCGACGACCCGCGCCGCGCCGCTCGCGATGCCCGGACTCGCTCCCAACCCCGAAAAGAGCCCCTCGCCCGAGCGTCCCTCGCCGTTTCCGTCCCGGCCGTCCCTCCCGTTCCCCTCGACGAGCTCGCCGCCGTTCGCGATACCGGCTCCGGCCCCGGCCCCGGAACCGCCGGCGTCGGTGCCGGCTCCGGCGCCCCCGTTGCCGGCCGCCCGCGAGGCGTTTTCCTCTTTGATCGTCGTGATCGGCCGGGACTGAAGCATGTATACTTCGCCGTCGAAGATCGCCCACTCGACGTCTTGGGGGGTTTCGTAGTTACTCTCGACCCGCTCGCCGAGTTCGGTCAGATCGCCGATCTCGGCCTCGTCGAGGACCCGAGCCTCGCGTTTCTCGGCGGGAACCTCGCGTTCTATGGTCTCGCCGGTGTCGTCGTCCTTCGTATACATCGTCTTCTTCTCGGCGAGGGTTACCTCCTCGATCTCGCCGGACTCGCGGTCGACGACGTAGTTGTCCGGCGAGACCGATCCCGACACGACCCCCTCGCCGAGCCCCCAGGCGGCCTCGACGATGAGTTGGGGGTTGCCCGTCGAGGGGTGACTCGTGAACATGACTCCGCTCTTCTCGGCGTCGACCATCGGCTGGACGACGACGGCGATGTCGACTCGATCGTGCGAAAAGCCCTGCTGTTCGCGGTAGTAGATCGCCCGCTGGGTAAACAGCGACGCCCAGCACTCCCGGACCTTCTCCAAGAGGTCCTCGCCGGTGATATTGAGAAAGGTCTCCTGCTGGCCGGCGAAACTCGCGTCCGGCAGGTCCTCGGCGGTCGCCGACGAGCGCACCGCGACGAACGCCTCGCCGTCTTCGAGATCGGCGTACGCCTCGGTGATCGCCTCGCGGAGCTCCTCGGGCATCTCGGTGCCCAAGATCAGTTCCTGCGCGCGCGATTCGGCTTCCGCGAGGGCCTTCGAGTCCTCCGGATCGACGTCGACGGCTTCGAACAGTTCCTCGTCGATGCCCGTTGCCTCGATGAACGAGCGGTAGGCGTCCGCGCCGACGACGAATCCCGGCGGGACGGGCAGATCCGCGGCCATGAGTTCGCCCAAGGAGGCCCCTTTCCCGCCGACTGCGTTCACGTCGTCTTTACGCACGTCGTCGAGCCAGAGTACGGTCATCGTTGCTTGGTACTACGGAAGTCCGGTAAAGAAGATTCCGACATCGACGGCGTGGCCGCCGTTCGTCCATGTTTACTCGGCCCATAGTTGTTCGGTGGTCGTAACTCGGTCGTCGAACGGCGGGAGGCTCCGCCGGATCGGAGGTCGTCGGCGTTATTGTGAATCCCGCGAAGTCCGCGCCGACGAGACAGTAGATTCCTCCGACCACGTAGCGAACCGTTTTATCGCCCGGGAACGCGCGTCCACTCGATGACTGCTGCCGGCGCGAACGGAAACGACCGCCCCGCTCCGGAAACGGCGCTCGCGGTGCTCGCCAGCGAGCACCGGCTCTCGATTCTACAGGCGTTCTACGAAGCCTACGAGCCGGGCACGATCGAAGTCGATCGTTCGTTGTCCTTTACCGAGATCTACGAGCGGACCGATACTACCAGCACCGCTCAGTTCTCCTATCACGTAGAGAAGCTCGTCGGTCGATACCTTACTGAGACGGCAGACGGTTACGCGCTGACGTACGCTGGCGTCAAGCTTCGCCAGGCGCTCCGGACGGGCACCTATACCGACGTCCCCGATCGGGAAGCGATTCCGATCGAAGAGGACTGTCCGGTGTGCAACACGGCCGCCCTCGAAGCTCGCTGTGCGGAGAACTACGTCGAGATCTACTGTACCGACCACGGGGATGCGATCGGGTTACTGCCGTTCCCGCCGAGCAGCATCCGGACACGGGAACGGGGAGTTCCTCCGCGCGCTGAATCGCTACCACCGATACCAGTTCGGTCTGGCGATCGACGGGATCTGTCCGGAGTGTGGCGGGGAAATCGAGCCCGTCTTCGAGCTTCACGACGACCCGGATCGGCAACACGACGCGTGGCTCCGACTGAGTTGTGAAACGTGTGGCTGGTGGCGCGGGATGCCGAGCCTGTTCGCCGTTCTCGAACACCCGGTCGTCGTCGGCTTCTACGCCGATCACGGCGAGAACGTCCGCGACCGCCCGTTCTGGTATCTCGGCGCGAACTGGGACGAGGAGATTCTCTCGGAGGACCCACTACGCGTGGCGATATCGACGCGGCTCGACGGGGACGAACTCCGTGTTGCCGTCGACGACGACCTCGATGTCTTCGATATTCGACGGCAACGTGAGAACGACCGCGCGCTGACGGACTCCTGAGCCGGTCGAACTACCCACCGCTGTCCACGTCGAACGATCCCGGTTCGACTGCGGTCGTCGGCCGGAAGGTCCGCAACGCCGGTTGGATGAGCCAGTACGCGCTCACCCCGAGGAAGCCGACGCCGCCCAGCGAGAGTACTACCGGTGTCGACATCCACTCGCCGAGTACGCCGCCGAGCAGGGCACCGAGCGGATACGCGAGTCCGTTCGCGCTCCCGGCGGTGGCCATGACCCGGCCGAGGTATTCGTCCGGGACGCCCGTCTGGACCGTCGAGAGGACCAGCACGTTGTACGCGCCGATCGGCAGCCACGCCAGCGCGAACAGAACCACTGTTCCGATTCGATCCGACAGGATCACGCCAGCGAGCCAGAACAGTCCCGCGAGCGCGAACGCGCCGATGGTGACGCGACCGAACGGGTGGTCTTCGACGACGGTGGCGACTGCCGACCCGACGAGCATCCCGGCGCTGACAGCACCGAGGAGCAGTCCATATGTCGTCGCATCACCGAGACGATCCGCGTACGCCGGCAGCACTGCGTAGGAGACGCCGATCAGGAGACTACCGAGCGCTGCTCCGAGAACCATCGGCGCTACGATCGAAGCGGTGACGAGCGCGAATCCGTCGCGGAGTTCCGCCGCGTACGAGCCCGATGAAGCGCCGTTCTCGTGGACCGACTTGTCCGACCCGCTCGATTCGTCTGCCCCGGTGAAACCGATCGTACCGAACAGGAGCGCCGCGACGAGGAAGGTCACGGCGTCGAGGACGTACATCGAGACGGCTCCGATCGCCGCCACGAGAAGGCCCGATAGCGCGGTCGAGAGCGATCGAGTACTACGGGAGACGAACGCGTAGACGGAGTTCGCCTGTGTTAGTAGCTCTCCGCCGACGACCCGCGGTACCGCCGCGTTCTGTGCGGGATCGTCGAGTTGCCCGACGAGCGAGACGAGCGGGATCACGACGAGAACGACGACCACCGAGAGTCGGCCGTAAACGGCAGCGAACGGCACGATACAGACGACACCGGCCTGTGCGACCTGTGGGGCAACGAGGGCGCGACGGAATGAAAGGCGATCGACGAGCGGGCCGACGAGAAACCGTAGCGCCTGTGGCCCGCGCACCAGCACGCCCGCGAACCCGGTGTAAAACGTCGAGCCGGTGAGTTCGAAGACTAACCACATGACAGCGACGAAATAGAGGCTATCGCCGAGGTTCGTGACGATCCGACCACAGAACAGGCGAACGAATCCGTCGTTCTGAGCGAGCGAACGAAGCTCACGGAGCGTCGTACGGTCTGCAATCACGCGTCAAGGAGTCCGACCGCTCGGGGAAAACAATTAGCTAACAATCATTTTAGTAGCCGAACCGAAACGAGACGTCCGAACGGTCACTGGACCGCTCAGTGTCGCCGTCGGAGTGGTGTGGCCTGGTATGGGGAGAACGGGGTAAAGAATCCTTGAGGACGCAGTTCAGTACATGGTGGATCACCGATCCGGTGACGGCAACCGACATGCCCGACGCCGAGTAACGCGAGCGGGAAATCGATCGACGGTCTCCATGTTCGAGCGGCGGTCCGCGACAGCCGTAGTCGGTTAATGACGAACGATCGACAATTAAGCCGAAATATTTTAATTAGTAGCTGAATACGACAGATACGTATAGCTACTAACACCTATGTCGGACGCGACAAACGGGTGCGTGCGGTGCAATCACTGCGGCGAGGAGTTCGATCGTGACGCGACGACCTCGGTGTTCGATGGGAACGGGCAGGCGCTCTATCGGTGTCCGCACTGCTCACGGTGGACCGGCGGCCCGCCGCCCGACGCGTGACCGGCGTGGCCTGCGGCCCGTGGGTCGGCGCGCTTGACGTCTGCGGGGGTCGTCCGATCGACTCGGGTACGAGGTGGGGGATTTACGCTATCGGGCGTTCTGGCTTCCAACGGTGATCGCTCGAAATGGCTGACCTCCCCGAGGACTTCCGGTGTACCGTCACCACATGGGAGTACATCTATGGGTTGTGTCGCGACATCTCCGACCAGGTGAAAGCCGCCGAGTTCGAGCCCGACGTCGTCGTCGCGCTCGCGCGCGGGGGCTGGTTCGCAGGCCGGTGTCTCTGTGATTTTCTGGGGCTCGACGACCTCGCGAGCCTCAAGATGGAACACTACGTGGGAACCGCCCAGAAGGCCGGCGAGCCCCAGATCAGGTATCCGATGCCGGAAGGGTCGGTCGAAGGGAAACGTGTGCTCATCATCGACGACATCGCCGACACCGGCGGGTCGATCGATCGCGCCCAGGAGTACGTCACCGACCGGAACGCCGACGAGGTACGGACGGCGACGCTGCAACTGCTGGGCACGAGCGAGTTCGAACCCGACTACGTCGGCGAGCGATTAGAGGAGTGGGCCTGGATCGTCTACCCCTGGAACTTCATCGAGGACATGGCCGACCTCGTTGCCGGCGTCATCGAAACGAGCGGCGCGACGACGGTCGACAAGGAGGAGATCCGCCACCTCCTTCGGGAGTACCACGACGTCGATCGCATCGAGATGGAGATCGCCCAGCCCGATCGACTCGACGAAGTACTCGCGGAGATGGCCCGTCGGGAGATACTCGAACACACCGGCCCCGACGAGTGGCGGTTGATCGAACGCGACGACGGGGCCGACCGCGACGAGGGGGACGGCCCGGAGAACGCGACCGGATCGTGACGTGCTGACCCGTGCCGAGACGTGCCGGTACGCAATGGATCGTGATCCCCGATCGCGGCCGTCGAGCCAGTACACAGGGCTTACATATGCGAAACAGTAGTTCGGTGACGAACGAGCGAGTCACGTAGCATGTCGCTTGCATCGGCGTTCACGTCCGCGATCCTCCCGATCCTCTCGATCATGGGCGTTGGCTACCTCTTGGCGCTCCGGGTCGATCTCGACATCGAGCCGTTGAACGTCATTGCGCTCTACGTGTTCTTACCGGCACTGATCTTTCACAGTCTGGCGACGACCACGCTCGGCGGCGAGACCGTCTTCGGCATCTTCGGCGCGGTGGTCGCGTTCGTCGCCGTGATGGCGGCGATCGCCGAGGGGACCGACAGGCTGTTTGGCGTCTCGGAGCCGTTTCGAAGCGCCGACGTGTTGGCGAGCGCGTTCCCGAACGCCGGGTTCTACGGGATTCCCCTCGCCGAGTTCACCTTCGGCCCGGTCGGCCGGACGACGGCCTCGCTGTACATCGTCGCCCAGGCCATTTTGATGTACACGCTCGGCGTCTACATCGCCTCGCGCGGCGGCGGGCGCGGCGGGACGAACGCGATCGGGGAGATCTTCAAACTGCCGCTGATCTACGCCATCGCCGCCGCGGCCATCGTCCGCGCTCTCGGCGTCGTGCCGTCCGCGTCCGGCACGGTCATGACGACGATCGAACTCGTCGGCAACGCGTCGATCCCGCTGATGCTCGCGATCGTCGGGGTCCAACTCGCCGGGCTCGAACGCACGGTGATGACGCGGGTGCTACCGCCGACGATCCTCAAACTCGCGGTCGCCCCGGTCGTCGGGATCGGTGTCGCCACCGTGATCGCGTTCGAGAACGCCGCCGTTGCGCGCGTGTTCGTACTGCTGTGTGCAACGCCGGTTGCCCTCATCCCGCTGGCGCTGACGATCACCTACAGCGACGACCGCTCGGTATCGGCGTCCACGACCGAACCGGCGGCCTCCGAGTACCTCACGACGATCATCTTCGTGGTCGTGAACTCCGAGCGGGTCCGTCGTGCGCGGGTCGGGTCGTCACTCGTTGTCGCTCGCGTAGGGACCGAACTCCTCGCCGCGCACGAGGAAATAGCCCGTTCCCAGCAGGCCGATAACGGTCGCCGCGCCGAACGCGAGCGTTGGACTGCCGGCGATCACCTGTCCGACGCCCGGAAGCGCGAGTCCGCCGTATATCACGCCACCGAGCGCCGCGCTCGGGGTCACGACGACGTTTCGCACGAGGTAGTACGACCCCGTGACCCGCCCGCCGGCGTCCCGCTCGGCCGGCCCGACGACGAGCGCCTTGTGTGCCGGCAGGCCCGCAAAGCGCAGCCCGGAGACGGCGAACAGCAGGGCGAGAACCCCCGCGTCCGCCGGGGCGGTGACGAGCAGCGCCGGGAACACGGCGTACACCGCGAAGCCGAGCGCGACCACCGGTTTGAGGCCGACACGCCGGGCGAGCCTGGCGACGGGAACCATCGACGCGAGTGCGACTGCCATTTCGATACCCAGCAGGACGCCGAAGTACGCCTGCGGCGAGAGGGTCACGGAGCCGACGATCGGGAGGTCCGCGCTGAAGCCCACCCCCAGAAACCGGGTGACGACGATCACGAAGAAGACGTAGACCATCCCGTTGGCGAAGCGCACGAGCGTGTCGCTGATCAACAGCGGGCGGAGTTCGGGCGGGAGGGCTCGGAGGTCGGCCGCCACTTGCGAGAAACCCTCGAACGCCGCGCCGAGCGTGTCGCCCTCGGAATCGTACAGCAGGTGTTGGGCAAGGGTACCGAGCGCGGCGAAGACGACGGCGACGGCGAGCACGGACGAAAAGGCCTCGATCATCGCCGTGTTCGTCATCGATGCGGTCGCGCCCGCCCTGCCCGCTCCGCTCGTTCCGTTCGTCCCGACGACGGCGAAGATCCCTGCCGCGAGCAGCGGCCCGATTAGAAAGGCCGTCCGGCGAAACGTCTCGGTGCTCGCGAACCCTTCGGCGAGCCGCGCGGGTGGGACGGCTTGTTTCACCACCGCGAAGGTCGCGCCCAAGCCGAAGGATTTCCAGGCCTGAGCGAAGACCAACCCGACGAACACGAGGGGAACGGCGAGCGCGCCGAAGGCGGGCGAGACGAGCCAGATCGCAAAGCCGACCGTCGAGAGGAGTCCGAACAGCGTGAGCGCGTAGCGCGAGCCGATCCGATCGGAGACCGCGCCGCCGGGATAGGGATAGACCGCGCTGATGACGTTGCTAAAGGTGCCATACAGGCCGACGACGACCGTGCCTGCGCCGAGGGCGATCATGTATTCGGCGAGGTAGCGACTCGTCATCTGAAAACCGAGGCTGAAGGCGAACATTGCCACGGAGAGAACGAGCACGTCGCGTTCGAGCGCGAAGAACTGCCGGAAGGCGTCGAGAGCGTCCGGTGAGCGCGACTCGCCGGCCTGCCTGGCCATCGTGAAATCGGTCGGTGTTCGGGCACATAACTCCCCGGCTCCGCGGCAATCGGGAACGCTTGTATCGCCGAATTCGGGAGGATTTCCCCACTATACCGAGCGCTACGGAGCGAGACGTTCGCGCGCTCGAACGCCGCCTCGTGACGGGACGACGCCGATCGATCCTGATCGAGGTCGGCCGACCCTAATGTCGATCCGCGTCGTTTAGTGTTTCACCGCGTATCGGGAGGTATGCTCGGCTTCATCGGCGGCAGCGGGATCTACGAGGCACTCGATTTAGAGGGTGTACGCGAGGAGGAGATTACGACGCCCTTCGGCGACCCGAGTGCCCCGCTCACGATCGGCTACCTGGGCGACACCGAGATCGCCTTCCTGCCGCGGCACGGCCGCGACCACGAGTTCTCACCCACTGACGTCCCCTACCGGGCGAACGTCCACGCCTTGAAGCAACTCGGCGTCGAACGGATCGTCTCCTCGAACGCGGTCGGCAGTCTTCGGGAGGACCTCCCGCCGCGGACGGTCGTCGTCCCGGATCAAACGTTCGACCGGACGACGAAGCGGGCGTCGAGTTTCTTCGAGAGCGAGGCCGGCGAGGAAGCGAACGGGATCGTCGTCCACATGGGCTTTGCCGATCCGTACTGCTCGCACCTCGCTGGCCATCTCGCCGAGGCCGCGTCGGCGGCGCTCGACGACGATGCGAACACCGACTCGTCCGACGCCGACCCGTCCGGCGACGGCGATGCGTCCGGCTCGGCGGTCGCGGCGGGCAGCACGTACGTCTGTATCGAGGGGCCCCAGTTCTCGACGCGCGCCGAGAGCGAGTTCTATCGCGCGCAGGGGTTCGATCTCGTGGGGATGACGGCGATCCCCGAGGCGAAACTCGCCAGGGAAGCCGAGATGTGTTACGCGACGCTCGCGGGCGTCACCGACTACGACGTCTGGCACGACCGAACAGTCACCTTAGAGGAAGTGCTCGAAAACGCCGCGGCGAACCGCGAGGCGATCACGGCCGCGCTCCGGCGGGCGATCGAAGCGATGCCCGCTGGACGCGAGTGTGACTGCGAGCACGCGATCGACGGGGCGATCAACACGCCCGCGGAAGCGATCCCCGAGGAGACGAAAGATCGACTCGACACGCTCGTCGGCGAGTATCTCTGATCGACCGACGGCGTTCCGCACTCCGACCCGTCGGGCGGGCCGACGCCGTCCGGATTCCGAACAGCGGAGTCACAGTCCGTTCGGATGCCGACGGAAACCGAGCGATCCCGAGTAGCCCGAGAGCGCCTGACGTGAAGATGCCGAAGTTGGGATTGGAGATGGAACAGGGGACGGTTCTCGAATGGTATCTCGAAGAGGGCGAGGCGGTCACGGAGGGTAACGTCCTCCTCGAAGTCGAATCGGAGAAGTCGATCGGGGAGGTCGAAGCCCGCGAGGACGGCCTTTTGAGGCTCGTAGCCGTTACCGAAGACGAGACGGTCACGCCGGGGACGCCGATCGGCATCGTCGCCGCCGAGAGCGAGGACATCACCGACCTCGAAGCCGAGTTCGGTGACACGAACGGAGACGCCGACGCGGGGGAATTTTACAGCGAGGGGCATGAAGCGGACGACGAAGCACCCGCGAGCACGGCCGCCGGGACGATGGGGGCGGCCACCGAGACGGCTGGAGCCGAAACCGCCGGGAACGGGGCCGGGGAAACCGACACGACGGATGGGACGTCCTCGGAGGTGAAGGCCTCCCCGCGGGCGAAGCGCCGCGCCGAGGAAACTGGAGTGGCCCTCGCGAGCGTCGAGGGATCGGGTCCAGGAGGTGCGGTCACCGCCGACGACGTCGACGCCGCCGCGAGCGAAGCGGACGAGGGAGACGCCGACCGGACGGACGCCGGCGAGACGGCTGCCGAGGTCACCGGCGCGACGGCGGGCAACGACACCGAGGACGACGCCGAAGCGGCCGCGAGCACCGAATTGCACCCTCAGGCCGAAGCGTTGTTGCACGACCTGTCGGCGGCGGGGATTGCGCCGCTGTACCGACAATCCGTCCCGGAGGCACGCGCGACCTACCGCGACCTCTGTATCGCGGACGGCGAGCCCGAACCGGTCGAGCGGGCCGCCGACGGTTCGGTGCCGGGACCGGACGGACCGGTGCCGATCCGGGTCTACGACCCCGGCGAGAGCGAGGGCAACGACGCCGAGGGTGGCGATGCCAGGAGCAGTGACGCCCGAGCACGGCCGGTTCTCGCCTTCTTCCATGGCGGCGGGTGGATGACCGGCGACCGAACGACTCACGATGGGGTCTGTCGCGCGCTTGCGAACACCTCTGCCACGACCGTTGTCTCGGTCGAGTACCGCAGAGCGCCCGAACACCCGTTCCCGGCGGCGCTCGAGGATTGCTATGCGGTGACGACGTGGCTCGCCGGCGGGCCGGATTTCGGAGCGGTCGATCCCGAACTGGGCGATGTCGAAATCGACCCCGGTCGGGTAGCCGTCGGCGGCGACAGCGCGGGGGGAACCCTCGCTGCCGGCGTGGCGCTTCTCGCGCGCGACCGCGGCGAGTCCTTCCCGTGTCACCAACTGCTCGCGTACCCGGCGACCGACCACCGCTTCGATACCGAGTCGTACACCGAGAACGCGAACGGCTACTTCGTCACGCGCGACGACATGGAACGGTTCTGGGACACCTACCTCGAAGTCGACGCCGACGGCCGCCATCCGTACGCCTCGCCGCTCCGGGCGGCCGATCCCGAGGGGCTCGCGCCGGCGACCGTCCTGACCTGTGGGTTCGATCCCCTCAGGGACGACGGGCGCGCGTACGCCGACCGACTCGCCGAGGCAGACGTCCCGGTCGAGCGCGTTGCGTACCCCGACATGATCCACGGCTTTCTCACGATGCTCGCCGATCCCGAATGGGAACGCGCCCACGAAGCGATCTCGGTTCTCGGTGACGAACTGCATCGAGCGTTCGAGGCCTGAGCGGCGCTCGCCCACGGCGTGTCGACCTCCCGGCGTGCCGACGTGTCGATGTCCACCTGTCGATCCCAATCCGGCTGTATGACCGAAAGATACCACCCGATCGTTACACTCGTGTCCACCGTTCTCAGGTCCTTCGAACCCTGGTATTTGGTATCGCCCAACAGTTATTATCTATCGTTACGTCTCTTAGTTCGCAGATGCCAGCAATCGATCTCGAGACCGAGGAGGGGCGCATCGAGGCACTGCGGCGGATGTACACCATCCGGCGGTTCGACGAGACCGCGGGCGAGCACTTCGCCGACGGCGAGATACCGGGGTTCGTCCACTTGTATATCGGCGAGGAGGCCGTCGGGGTGGGCGCGTGTGCAGCGCTCGAAGACGACGATTACATCACGAGCACGCATCGCGGCCACGGCCACTGCATCGCGAAGGGGCTCGACCCAACGGTAATGATGGCCGAACTGTTCGGCAAACGCGAGGGCTACTGTAACGGCAAAGGCGGTTCCATGCACATCGCGGACGTCGACGCCGGGATGTTGGGCGCGAACGGTATCGTCGGGGCGGGTCCGCCGTTGGGCACCGGCGCGGCGCTCACCATCGACCAGAAGGGCGAAGAGCGCGTCGCGCTGTCCTTTAGCGGGGACGGCAGCGTCGCCCAAGGCCAGTACTTCGAGGCGGCGAACCTCGCGTCGACATGGGACCTCCCCGTGATCTTCCTCGTCGAGAACAACCAGTACGGCGAAGGGACGCCGGTCGACGAACAGCATAACGTCGAGCACCTGAGCGACACGGCGAGCGCTTATAACATCCCGGGGATCACCGTCGACGGCATGGAC
>PXRY01000003.1 GCA_003022925.1 Halobacteriales archaeon QS_8_65_32
CGAGGTCTTCGCTGACTGCGAACTCGTACGTCGCGGGCTCGTCGTACGCGCGATTCGAGATCGTGAGTTCCCGGGGAAGCACGCCGTCGGGATTCACTTGCTCGCCGTCCACATAGACTTCGAGGGGGCCGTCGTGGGTGAACCGTAGCACCTGCCCCGAGAAGTAGAAGTCGTCGTCGCCGGTGCCGCCGACCCGGCCGGTGCCGACCGACCCGTCGATGCCATCGGTCCCGTCGGTATCGAAGGTCGGGCCGGGCTGGAGGTCGCCCGAAACCTCGAACTCGTAGGTCGCCCGGTCGCCAACGGCCTGCACGCGCAACTCGCGGGGCAAAAAGGAGTCGGGGTCGACGCGTTCGCCGTCGACGGACACCTCGACGTCGCCCTCGGCGGCGAAGTCGGTGATCCGCCCGGAAAAGTAGTAATCGTCGGTGCCGGTGAGGTTGACCTGGCCGCTCGCAGTCGAGCCGTCGATGCCGTCGGTCCCGTCGGTGTCGAACTCCGGGCCGGCTTCCAGATCGCCCGACACCGCAAAGTCGTATGGCACCAGGTCGCCGGTGCCGGTGATTTCTACGTGGTTGGGGAGGTCGGAGCCACCGTCACCGCCACCGCCGCCGCTTTCGCCGCTCGCGGCTTCCTCGGGCGACATCGGCACGCCCACAGGTGGGGTGAGGTCCGGATTCGGATCGACGCTGCCGCGCGCCGACCCGGGACCGACGACGTAGCGGTCGGCGGTCGCCCGGCAGTTCTCGATCACGGCAACGGCCTCCTCGCCGGCCGGGTCGAACTTGTAGCCGACGTTGAACGCCTCACCCCCGCGATTGCGGATGTCGACGTCCCGTGCAGGGATCTCGTTCCAGACGACGAAGATGGGGTTGCCGGCGTCCTTCGCGACCGACCCTTGAACGTAACTGCCCGTCGAGCCGAGTTTGTAGCCGGATTTCTCGATGTTCGCCAGATAGCAGTCCTCGATCCGGATCGTGCCGCCCTCGCCGACCTGTTTGTTCGGCTTGCTCTCGACCGGCGGGTTACCAGGCGCGCTCGCGTAAATGCCGGTCTCCCAGTTCGCGACGTAGACGTTCCTGATCAGCAGGTCGCCCGCGTGTGAGGCGTTGACGAAGACACAGCCCTCGCCCTCGCCCGCACCGTTCCCGGCATCGTCCTCGCCGCCGTCGCCGAAGTAACAGTGCTCGATGGTGATCGTCGAGTTCTCGTCGTACGCACAGACGTTGATCGTGTCGTCGGCCTGCGTGTCGACGCCGCGGATCGCGACGTTACGGATCGCGATGTCGCCGCCCCGGGTCCGCGCCTTGAGCGCGACGCTCGCGCCGCGGGCGGAGACATCGATGATCGTGTTCTCCAACGTGTCGCCGCCGTCGAGTTCGATCCGGCGCTCGTTGCCGCGGCCGACCTCGATCGTCCGTACCGACGCCCCGGCCGCACCGCCGACGCCCGCAGAAGCCGTTGCGAGCGCCGCGACCGTCGCGCCCGTGAACCGAAGGCACTCCCGTCGATCGAACAGTCGTGACTCGCCGCCCGTTGATCCCACTGATCCCTCCGATCCTTTTTCATTCGCATTTGTTAGTGGCTGATCCATAGTTCTCTTTTTCCAAAATTAAGTTGACTCTGCCCGTATTTAAAACTACGTAAGCGTTATCAAACGTAAGTAGTAGTTTCTATCGGGTACGCACCGATGAGCGCCGGCTCCCGGTCGCCGGCCGTCGACGCGTATTCGAGGGTCGACCCGATACGAATCAGCCTCCACTCGGGTCGATCGTCCGGGCCGCATCCGCACGCTTTTGCCCCGGGGGTGCCTCGACGCGGCTATGAACGAGTCGCTCATGGAGATCGTTTGCTGTCCGCTCGACAAACACGAGCTCGAACTCGAAGTCATCCAGCGCACCGACGAGGAGATCACCGAAGGCCGCCTCGTCTGTACGGAGTGTGGCGAGCAGTACCCGATCGAGGACGGCATCCCGAACCTCCTGCCGCCGGACATGCGCGAGGAGTAGGCCCCCGAAACCACCGAAACCTCCAGGAAACCTGGGGGCCCGAGAGGTCCGAGGGACCCAAGAAGCTCGACCCGTTCCTGAAAGCTTTTCTACTGACCGTCCGACGGGTCCACCGTGTCCGATCCGCTGACCGTAGACGTCAATCGCACTCACCTGCACTCAGTCGAGGTACCCGATTCGGTCTCGCGGACGGGATCGTTCGACATCGAACTACACAATCACGGCGAAGCGGTCCACGTACACGTCCACCTCGACGACACCCTTTCGGCGGTGGCCTCGGTCGACGCGATCAACCACCACCTCCGGCCCGGTGCCGTCCGCCGGGTGCCCGTCATCGTCCGCCGCGACGACCGCTCGGCGACGGGCCGGCTGAAGGTGGCGTCGGCCTACGGCGCGGAGACCCGCTACGTCGACCTCTCGCTCGAAGCCGTTCGACCCTCGAAGCCGCCGGTCGAGGTCGACGCCGCGCTCGCCGAACCCAGCCCCGACGCGGGCCGCTCGCGCGGCTCGTCGAGTTCGGGTGGGGGGAGGGAGTCGAGGTCCGGGTCCGGATCGATGCGATCGCGATCCGGGGGGCGGTCGGATTCGGGTTCGGGGTTAGAGTCGGCGCTTCCCGCGGGCCTCGACGCGCCGGCGGCGGCGCTCGGCGTCGCAACGCTGTTTCTCGCGGTCGTCGCCGTGGTGGCGATCGACAGCGCGATTTTGCTCGCGGGCGCGTTCGTCCTCTTAGCGGGTATCGTCGCCGCGGGGTACGTCTCGCTGCAATGACCTAGTTTGGCGTGACCCGGCGCGGCTCCGGTCCGTGTGGCTCTCCGACCTGTGCGACGGTGCCGGCCCCCGGTCGGACGGGGTTAAGTTACGCAACTGCCCGCCAAACAACCAATAGAGGCGGGACTGAAAGGGGCCGACCGCTCGGCGTTCTCGTGAGCGAGCGGAGCGAATCCTTCGTAGAACCCCAGCGAAGCAAGCACCGCAGGCGACCGAAGTCGTTCGAAAGACGCTTGGCGTCTTTCGTAACGAGCGTGGAACTCGCAGAGTCCCACGAACCTGCGAACAGCGAGGCGCGAGCGACCCCGAGCGCTTCGAAAGCGAACGGGGAGGAACGACCCGTGAGCGGGCCTCCGGCCCGCGAGCAGAAGCCGAGCGTGTCGGGGGCTTTCGAATCGTTCAGCACGACCCTCTGTTGTATTCAAGACTGCTAAGTTAACACTGCCCCCGGTCGGACGGGCGGCTTTTTATCCCCTCATAGCGTGGTTCGGCCGTGAGCCTCGCAGCGGACGTCAGAGCCGCGGTTCGCCGTCGTCCCTTCCTCCACGAAGCGCTGCGAGCGGGCGTGGTGAACTACGCCGCCGCCGCCCGACTGCTCGACGTCGAGGGCGAACGGAGCGCGGTCGTCGCCGCGCTCCGCCGCTACGCCGAACCCCTTCCCGACTACGACGATCACGCCCACGAGGCGCGCGTGACGATGCGAAGCGGGCTCGGTGTGTGCTCGACCCCGCTTCACCGGGACAACGAGCACGGAAGGAACAGCGAAACGAGCGACGGTGCCGAACGCGAAGCCGACGCGGACGACGAGGCGATACTACGAGTCGGCGATCAGGCGGTCGTCCCCGACGCCGGCACGCTCACGTGCGTGCTCGCGACCGGAGCCGTCGACGCCCGGGCGCTTTCACACGTCCTCGGCCGACTCGCGATCGCAGGGATCGATCCGGTCGCGGCGGGGATCGCAGGCGAGGCGCTTGCGATCGTCGTTACCCGCACCGAGGGCCCGACCGCACTGCGGGTCGTCGAGAGCGCGCTCGACGCGGTTCCTGGCTGAGCCGACCGCCACCGGCCCGCCGACCGCGCCGCTGCGGTTTCCGTCCGTCTCCGTCGCTTCCGTCGCCCCTGTCGTGCTACCCGACCCCGCATCGAACCGGGACCCGCGTCGGCTCAGGTCTCAGTCCGTTCGGAGACGTGTGCCATGACTGCTTCGAGCAGGTCGACCCGGCCGGCGTTCTCGCTACGGACCTCCTCGGTCCATCCCTTCTCCGTCCGCGTCACGGCGAGCAAGGTGCCTTCGACCAGCAGTAGCGCCCGGTGTGCACCGCCGTGACGCTCCATCTCGGTCGGCGAGTCCAGACGGACGACCATCTCGACGTCCGCGCGTTCGCGCAGTCGCTGTGCGTGACTTTCCGTCATTGCTCCCCTCGGAAGCGTATGTCTCGTGTCCAGCATCGAACGCGGTTCCATCTTCCGAGCGCACCCACGCCCGGGTATAAACGGTAGTTACCCGCCACGTGCCGGTCACGACGATTCAGCCGCCCGTTCGAATCGAGTTAGGACCGCGTACTCCGGAACTAACTACTCGATTGTATAGTTTTATTACGACGTTCTTTCGAAACCTATTAGCGATCTTTCGTTCGACGACCGGCACTGCCCGACGCGCGGCGATCGGGAACTAACAGCCGATGACCGATGGTCGAGTACCGATGGGCGGCGACTAATGAGCGCGGCCGAAACGGGTCCCCGCTCGCGTTCGATCCGTGTCGCTCGCGAAGTGGGCCGAACGAGATCGACGACTCGCGAAGGACGGTTTCCGATGGGTTCAGGTATCCCGGCCGACAGAGAAGGGAGCGATGGCGTTGTGCGTGACTGACACGCTGACCGGCGAAAAGCGGCCGTTCGAGCCACGCGACCCCGATGAGGTGCTGCTGTACTACTGTGGCCTGACGGTCTCCGATCCGCCACATCTCGGTCACGCCCGATCGTGGGTTCACGTCGACATCATGGCCCGCTGGCTCGCACAGAAAGGCTACGATGTCCGCCACGTCGAGAACTTTACCGACGTGAACCACAAGATCGTCGCGCGCATCGGCGAGGACGACCTCGGCGAGAACGAAGCGGCAGTGGCCCGGACGTACATCGGCCGGACGCTGACGGCGATGCGCGCGCTCAATCTCCGGCGAGCAACGGTCTACCCGCGAGTGTCGGAACACATCTCGGAGATCGTTGCACTGATCGAGACGCTGATCGAGAGAGGCTACGCCTACGAAGCGGGCGGGTCAGTCTACTTCGACGTCACCGCGTTCGAGGAGTACGGAAAGCTCTCGAACCAGCGGATCGACGACGTAGAAGCCCAGGGCGGCCCGGACGAACGTGCGGAAAAACGCCACCCCGCGGACTTCGCGCTCTGGAAATCGGGGGGCGTCTCGCCGGAAGAGGTCGCCGAACACCGCCACGACGGTGTACCGATGCCCGACGACCCGCCCGAGGGCGAGACCTGGCAGTCGCCGTGGGGTGAGGGCCGGCCCGGCTGGCATATCGAGTGTTCGGCGATGAGCATGGCCCATCTCGGCGAGACGATCGACCTCCACGTCGGCGGCCGCGACCTAGTCTTCCCGCATCACGAAAACGAGATCGCCCAGAGCGAGGCCGCCTCTGATACCGAGTTCGCCCGCTACTGGCTCCACGCCGACCTGTTCGAGTTGAGCGACGGAAAGATGAGTTCGAGCCTCGGGAACTTCGTCACGGTCGAAAAGGCCGTTTCGGAGTACGGCACGAACGTTTTGCGCACGTTCCTGACCGCCGGCGCGTACAATAGCACCCAGACCTACAGCGAGGCGGCGATCGAGGAAGCCGAGGAACGCTTTTCGCGCCTGTTGCGGGCCTACGACCGGGCGACCGGAGCGATCGACGGCCCCGACGCCCGGACCAACGTCGAGGATCGAGCGCTGGGCGAGGCGGTCACGGAAGCCCGCGAGGACTTTTCCGCGGCGCTCGATGACGACTTCGACACCCGAGGGGGCCAGGCCGCCCTGTTAGACCTCGCCGGAGCCGTCAACCGCCACCTCGACGCAGGCAACGAGTACGACTACCGGGGACTCAGGCGCGCCGTCGATGTCTTCAAGGAATTCGGCGAGGCCGTCTTAGGGCTCGACTTCAGTGCCGGTGGGGGTCGTATCGAAGGCGAGGTTTCCCTCGCCGACGACCTCATCGAACTGGTCGTCGAGAGCCGCGAGCGAGCGCGCGAGGCCGGCGAGTACGATCGGGCCGACGCGTTGCGCGAGGAGCTACGGGAACTCGGCGTCGAAATCGAAGACACCGGGGAGGGCACCGAGTACCGGTACTGATCGTTCGTAGAGCAAACGGAGACGTCGACACAGTACGTTTTTCGCGCCGTGGGATCGACCGGACGTATGCACGCGGTCGTCACTGCCCGCCTCGAACCAATGAGGACCCGCTCGCCAGAAGTGCTCTCATCCGGCCGCGATCCCGGTTCTCGGTCCGATGCCGAGAGCTCAATGGGGAAGCGATGACCGTCTCGGCAGTCGTCGCCGACGGGGAGGACGTCACGTGCTACGACGACCCGATCGCCGCCCGGGACACACCCGGGACGGCCTGGGTCCGCGTCGCCGAAGGCACCGACGAGGAGATCGCCCAAGTAGCGGACGCCTTCGAGTACACCCGCTCGCGACCGACGACCTCGATGGCGACGTCCGGCCGAAAACCGAATCGTTCGGGTCGCATACGTTCGTCCTGTTCGAAACCGCCGAACTGACGACCGAGGAGACGACCTCCACCGAGGAGATCGGGACCGACCCTGTCGGCTTCTTCGTCGGCGACGACTGACTCGTGACCCTCTCACGCGCGCCGAGCCGGCCGACCGATACGGTTTGGCGCGCGGTGGCAAACGGCGATTCGCGCCCGCTCGTCCGCGGTCCGGATTTCCTCGCCTATCGGGTGATCGATACGATCGTCGACGGCTATTACGAGGTATTAGACGCCATCGAAGCGGACGTCGAGCGCGTCGAAGAACGGGTCGTCGCCGCGCCCGACGCCGGGACGATCGAGATGATGAACGAGGTTCGCCGGGACCTGCTTTCCTTTCGGCGGGCCCTCTGGCCGGCGCGTGCAGCGATCGGCGCGCTCGTCCGTGGGGACTCCCCACACGTCCGCGAAGCCACCGAGAGACACTATCGGGGCGTCTACGAACACGTAGCCCACCTCGTCGATCTCGTCGAGACCTACCGCGACCTCGTGCGCGGCGCTCGCGACACCTACCAGAACACCCTCTCCCAATCGACCAACGACGTGATGAAGACCCTCACCGTCGTCGCGGCGATCGTTCTCCCGCTGACACTCGTTGCCGGCGTCTACGGCATGAACTTCCGAGTCATGCCCGAACTGGGAGGGACGTACGGCTATCCAGCCGTACTGGTGGGGATAGCGCTTCTCGCTACCCTCTTGGTGGTCTACTTCGAGCGCCGAGATTACGTCTGACCTGCCGGCGGCGCTCATATCACGATTGCTCGCGCTCGCTTCCGCCGTCACTCATATCCGGACTCGGACCTGCGCCCGCACCTGTGCCTGTGCCCGTGCCCGTGCCTTCCCCGAGCGGCCGGAGCGTCCGGGCGAGGGTAAGCCCGTAGGCGATGTGCGCGGCAAGAACGCCCGCAGCGTAGAGCACGAGCACCGGCCCGCTCAGTCCGCCACGGCCGGTGACCGCGAAGGCGACCGCGAGCGCAATAGCGAAAAAGACCGCGCGTCGTCCCCGCGTCCGGCCGGGCAGCAGGTCCCAGCTTTCGAGCGTCACGAACGCGAGCGGCCAGACGAGGGCGGTAACGAGCACGAAAAGTACCACCGCGAGGGACTGTCCGCCCGGTAGCCCGACGTATCGCACTACGACGTCCGCGACCCGAATTCGCGAGCGCGTCTGAGCTTCGAGCAAAACGAGCACGAACGAAAGCATGGCCGTCCCGGCGACCCCGCCGCCGATCGCACGCAGTGCGACCGTCCGGTCCATGTTCGTTTTTGAGCTTCCCGACGTTTGAGCCTCGCGGTACGAAGCTCGGTCCGGCACGCCGGTCGCGACTGTGAGCCAGCCTCAGTGCGGTGCTGTTAGTCCATGCTGCACGCGCGAACGAGCCCCGTAGGCGCGAGTGAGCGGTTTTTGATGCGATGGTCGTTCTCGTTCGTTCCCTCCAGTCACTCACCTTCCACTCCCCGCTCTCGTTCGCTCGCTTGCGCTCGCTCACGAGAACAGATTTTTGCTGGGCCCGCAGCGAGCGCGACTGAAAGGAGTGCGAGCGAGGACCCCACTAAAAAGGTGTGATCTAGATCCCGAAAGTCGCCCGCAGCATATCCCTGGTACCCGGTCCGAGCCCGACGGCGAGGATCGCGATTAAGAGGAGAATCGCATAGCGGGGACTCTCCTCGAAGATCGTCTCGTCGAACAGCCAGACGACCAGCAGGGCGGCGATCACCTTGACGAAGAGGAAGGGCCATGCGGTTCCGATCGTTGCGGCGGTCGACTCGGGAAGGATTCCTTGGGTAGCGTCGATGATAAAGCGGTTGACGGGGTGTTTCGCGCTGTACTCGAACGGCAGACCGATCGCGAGCGCCCAGTCCGAGGCGATGACGTTCGCCACGCCGTCGAGCGTGTGGCCCCACAGGATCACGAAGCCGATCCGTTCGGTCCCATAAGTGATCTCCGGGACGAACCGCCGAACCCCGGCCCAGACGGCGACGGCGATAGCGGTCGTGAACCCGAGAACGAGAACCGGCATCTGGGGGTAGAACTCGACGGGGGCAGTCCCGACCGCGAGCGCGAGGAGGTAGCCGACGTTGATCGCGAGTACTGTGATCCCGATCCAGAGCAGCGGGCGGTAGTACTCCTCGATATCGAAGCGTTCGGTTCGGGAAAGCCAGACGCTCCCGAGCACTGCGGCGAGCGTGATTACGAAGACGGTGAAGTAGATCACAGGACTGATTACGATCGCACTGAGCGGGTAGGAGATGGCAGGCACACCGCCCTCGGCCGCGATTGCGACGTTCGCGTCCTCGACGACCCGGAGCGCCCCCCCGACGAACATGAACGGCAACAGCGCGAATAAAAACGCTCGATCGCGCCCGAGGTCGAGCCGTCGCAACATGAACCACACACCAATAAGCATGAACAACAGGACGATCGCGTAGCCGGCCTCGGAGACGAGGGTATACCCCGGTTCGGCGACGATCGCGCCCCGGGAGACCGCCGCTGTACAGGCGTTCGCGTTGTCGAGCAGCCGAACGGCGTCGCCAGCGAGGACTGCACAGCGCGCGCCGGCGGCGTCGGCGTGGATCGGCCCCCAGAAGTAATGCCAGACGAAGCTGTCGTACACCGCATCCGGGAAGGCGAGGATGCCGCCGGCGAGCGCGGTGACGCCGGCGATCGCCGCGAGAACCCACGCCCTGACCGGATCGACGCGCTCGGCGATGGCCGCCATAGACGTTACAACGAATCGGATCGGATTTGATCGTTCCGGTCCCGTGCGGTTCGCCCACACTTACGAAGGGCGTCTCCGAGGTACTGACTCCGATCGTCGATCCGATCCGAGACCTTCGTCATCGCTCGTCACCTCGTCGCTTATTACCCTTCGCCGATCCTCGATCGTCGATGGCCAGTCGTCGGTCAATCCTCACGAATTACCTGAGCGGCTTCGAGCGCCGACTCGTGGATCTCACCCTCGCCGTTCGATGCGACGAACCCGCCCGTTCCCTGCCACCGGTCGCCGTCGAGGTTCGTGACCCGGCCGCCGGCCCGCCGGATCAGGCATGCGCCTGCGAGGGTATCCCAGGGGTTCGGGTCGGTGTTCGTAACGACCGCTTCGAGCCCCCCGCTCGCGACGTAGGAGAGGGTCGCCTGCGCGCTGCCGTACCGTCGGGTGTCGCCGAATCGATCCACGAGTTCGCCCCACAGATCGGTGTAGACCGCGGGCCGACGCGACCCTGCCCAGGCGGTGAGTGCGACGATCGCCGCCTTGGGGTCCGATCGATCGGAAACCGACAACTCAGCGCCGTTGCGCCTCGCTCGCTCCCCGTCCGCGAGGTAGGCGTCGCCGAGCGCGGGCACGACGTTCGCCGCCGCGACCGGTTCGCCGTCCATTGTCGCCGCGACGCTCGTTGCCCAGAGCCGGGTTCCGCGGACGTAGTTGTTCGTCCCGTCGATTGGGTCGATCACCCACGCCGGCCCGCTTTCGGGAACGTTTTTCAGTTCGTCTCCCTCCTCGCCGACGATCGGGTCATCCGGGAAGGTCCGCTCGATGGTTTCGACGATCGTCTCCTGTGTATCGCGATCGGCCCGGGTGACGAGATCGGTCTTTCCGGTCTTGGTTTCGGCGGGAACGTCCGTTCGGAAGGTTTCTATCGCGCGCTCGCCGCCGGCCCGGGCGGCGCGCTCGGCTACCGTCGCGCGGTCGTCGCTCGCGTGAGAAGGGTCAGCCATTAGCCGTCGGTACGTGGCTGCGTGCAAAGAATCACCGCTTCGTTCGAAAGGCGATACGATCGCACGATTGCGAGCACCGTAGGCTGATCAACCGACATCGGGCGGGACTGAAAGGGGCCGCGCTCTTGGTAGGCGAGACGAAGCAAGCACCGGAGGGGAGCGAACGGAGTGAGCGAGCCGAGGAGCACAGCGAGTCGCAGCCAGCGAGAGCGCGGGGGCTTTCGAAAACGTGCTGTTCGGCCACCTCCGTTCGACCGCGTTCGACGGAACCGTTTAGTCGGCTCCGTCTCCCTCAGTCGTATGAACACGCTCGCGAAACGCCTCTACAATCTCTCGCCGCGATCGGTTCGGCTGACCCTCGACGGCGGCGAGGCGATCGATCTCGACCCCCACAGCGCGGAGTTCTTCGGCGAGTCCTTCCAGGCCGAAGGCACCTGCGAGGGCGTGACCCACCGGCTGGTGACCGACGGCGAGGACGACCCGCTGTTGATCGCTCGGGAAACGGCTGACGGCTGGGATGTCCTCGATGAAGTCACGGCCGTCGAAGCTGTCGACTGATTCACTATTCCAGGCCAGCCACGGACAGGCGACGCTCTCCGGTCGGCTTCCGTAGAAATTTGCGAAGGATGCAATTCACATCTCTGGAACGTTCTGGAGATCACACACTGTATCTCTCTAATATCGGTTTGTCTCTGTCTCTAAGTCTGATCAGTTGACCCTGACCAGGTATACATTCCGTGAACTGAGATTGGCGAAATGATTACCAGAAGTATATACACCTCTAATGAGAGGCTAGACACATACGATAGAAACGTCGGTAGTGTATTATTCGTAGAGAGCAAGGACGAGACACTATTAGTTATGCTGAATAGCTGCTCTGCGGCTGCCGCCCCTCCTAAGATAGTCGCTACCGCTAAAATCACCTGAATCCGTGGCCGGCTTATCCAGTGTTTCTCTCTGAGGTGTGTCTCTCGATCTATTCTTGTGTCGACAATATCTGACTTCCTCTCCTGTTTCTCGTCAACCTTGTTCAGTTCTTGCTCAAGCTTTTCCAATCCATCCTGTGTACTTCTAATAAACCCTTCGTGGAGTGAACAGCCATTCAATTCGTTATCGACTGCTAAATGTCGCTTTCCCCACTCTTGAACTGGTATTTCGGGGATTCTCACAAGATCTCTTTCTGATTTAATACAATCAATCAGAATATCAAATTCGTTTAATTCGGCTTATATGTTTCCGTAGAGATTCTCCCACTGCTCTTCTAATGCATCTAGATTTCTAATCTCTTCGGAACATCTTTTGTTACCATCGTCGAATTCGGGTAAATTTCGATTCTGGAACTATGTACCCGAATTTGAACAAAGCGCAAAGCGACGCAGAACACAATTATAGTAGGAAAAACGATATGGTCTAGGACTTCCAGTAGCTTCGTTCGTTATATTCGCTGTTTCCTGATTCCTGGATATGAATTCC
>PXRY01000004.1 GCA_003022925.1 Halobacteriales archaeon QS_8_65_32
GTGACTCGCCAGTCCGGGTTAGGATCACCAGTTTGTGTCTCGAATACTCTGCTGCGGACGAAGACGTAGGCATCCCCGACGATACTGGCAATGAGGAGACTCATGAGGAGCGGGCCGATCACGGCCATCACCGGAACCGAATCCATCTCGCTGCTCATCGGTCCGCCGGTCAGATGCAGTTGAATCACACTGATGACACCCACGATCAGATGCCAACAACGAGGATACCGACACCAATGTCGGCCTGCTTCCGGTCCACAACAGTTCCTCTTGCTGTTTGAGCCACGGCACTACGTGTCATTTGTTGAGTTCGACAACCAGAAGACGGGGTCACAAGTCAATTCGCCAGACGGCGCGGGGATTAAACGGATCTTTTGAAACGGTGTAACGGAATCCCGGCGAGTCCACTCGTACCCTCTTGTCGACGGCTTCGCTCGCGTTCTTCTAGCCGCGCTCTCGAAACGGGGGCCCGCGCTCTCCGGAACGACGGCGAGCCCTCCGAGTCGAACCGCTTTTATGGTGAGATGCCGGACGACGCTTCGCGTTTCTCGTCGTACGCCCCCGAGCTATCGGGCGCGTCACGCCCGTCGATGCCCGGAATTCTCCGAAACCGTCACCAACTCGATCCTTTGAGAACTGACACGGACGCTGCCTGGCTTCCGCACGGGCTGGGAGGGATTCGAACCCCCGACCGTCTGGTTAAAAGCCAGACGCTCTGCCTAACTGAGCTACCAGCCCTCACTACTACTACCGTTGCTCGCCGCTAAACGCTTACGATCTACCGGACAGGAGCCGGTCGGTTTCGTTCTCGCGCCGTCGCCGTGCGGTCGCCGCTCGACTACCGTCGAGTTGCCGGTAGGCTACCGTCCGCATGTCGGACGGCTTCGCCCCGTTCCTGTCGTTACTGCTGAAGCGCACCGACAGTTCTCCCGGGGTGACGCCCTGGGCGCGAAGCGCCCGCTCGACCGGCGTATCGTCGTTGATGGCGCTCGCGGCGGCCCGGACTTCCCGCACAGTCAGGTCGTTGTCGAGCACGGCCCACGCGAGCAGAAAGCGGCCCTCGCCGGCGACGCGGGCGATGTGTTTCGCGGCGGTCGGCGCGATTGCCCCCATCGCAACGTGTCGGCGGATCGACCGGGGGAGGTCGTGGACCCGTGCCCACTTCCTGATGAACGATACCGTCGCGTCGCCGCCCGCACGTTCGGCGGCGGCTTTATACGACCCCTCGCCGCGCACGAGCGCCGCACAGGCCGCGGCACCTTCGAGCATGTAGACGCTGTTGGCTCCCCCCAGGTCGTCGGCGAACTGTCGGACGGTATCGGCCGCGAGCGCGAGGCTCTCGGGGTCGTCGGGATTGAACTGTTTCGCGCGGTCGGCGTACTCGCCGGTGAGCGAGGGGTCGCCGCGGATCACGGGCGCGCCGACCGGCGACCGCCGATCCGCCGACGGTTCGGTCTCGCCGCCCTCGTCGTTCATACGTCAACCAAGGGATACGCCCCTAAAAGCGTCCCGTCGCGTACGCATTGTGACCGCACGATCGCCCGTCCGTCGTTCCACCGTGGAACCCTCCCATCGCTTCTTGGCCTCGTCGGCTCCCGAACCCGCTCGTTCGGTCCGATCGCGTTCTCGGCCCAATCATACTCCCGGTTCGGCTTCGGCGATCGCTCCGTCCCGTTCGGACCGTCGTTCAGACGACGACGGTATCGCCGATCGCCGGCGCGCTCGCCTCGTAGCCCCGCTCGCTTAGTTCGGCGGCGAAGACTTCACAGCGATCGCCGTGGTTCACGAGCACCTTCGACTCAGTGTAAGAGTCGAGAAAGCCGAGCAAACCCTCTCGATCGGCGTGTGCGGAGAAATCGTACTGTTCGACCCGGGCGCTGACGGGGATCACGCCGCCCGCGATCTCAGCCCGACCGGTTTCGACGAGTTCGCGGCCGGGCGTCCCTTCGACCTGATAGCCCGTCAGACAGATCTTGTTCACCGGGTTCGCCCGGATTTCGGGGACGTAGGTCATCGCCGGCCCGCCCGAGAGCATGCCGCTGGTGGTGATGATCGCGGTGTTGTCCGCCGCGATCCGCTTTCGCTGGCCGTCCCGGCCGGAGACGACCCGGGCGTGTGATTTCGCGCGTTTCATGGCGTCGGCGTCGCGCAGGTACTCGGGGTAGCGCCGGACCTGTGTCGTGACCTCGGTGCCCATCCCGTCGACGTAACAGGGGACGTCGTACGCGTCACAAACGAGCATTAGCTCCTGGGTGCGCCCGATCGCGAAGGCCGGGATCACGACCGTGCCGCCCTCCCAGATGGTCGTTCGGACGCTTTCGGCGAAACGCCGTTCGATCGCCGCCCGGCGGTCGTGGGTGAGGTCCGAGTACGTGCTCTCGACGAGCACGATGTCGGCGTCGGGCCGGGCGGTGCTGCCGGCGACGAGGCGCTGGCCCCGCACGGATTCTATGTCCCCGAGGCCGGCGGTCTTCCGTACGTAATCGGGCGTCCGATCGCGCCGACGGCTCCGATCGTCCCCGTATCGGTGGCCCGTTCCGCCCGCGGCGCGCTCGGCACCACCGTCCTCCCCGCCGTCCCCGTCGCTCACGTCGCCCTCGTCGGGTTCGTCGATGTGGAAGTCCCCGGTATAGAGCAGGCGGGTATCGCCGTCGTCGACGAGCACGTGGGCGCTGCCGGGGATGTGGCCCGCGTTGAAGAAGGTCACCTCGTAGCCCTTGTCTCGCGGTCCGTGGCCGCTCGACCGACTCGCGTCGGTTCCCGACGCGCAAACCTCGAAGGGCTCGCGGTAGCCGTGGCGTTCTGAGTGCTGGCTCATCCGGGCCACCTCCGTTTCGGCGAACGGACACTGGGGAGTCCCGCCGTGGAGTTTGAGCGTGTCGCGCGCGAGCGTCCGGGCGAGGTCCGCCGTGGGCGGCGTCCAGTGGATGTCGGGCCGGTCGGTCCCCGAGAGTAACGCGGGGACCGCCCCGACGTGATCGAGGTGGCTGTGGCTGACCACGACTGCATCGGGGCCTACCTTCCCGACCGGATAGCGGGGCGGCGTACCGGTCAACAGGCCGTAATCGAGCAGTAGTGACTCATCAATGAGGATCGCGCTGCGACCGACCTCGCGCGCGCCGCCGAGAAACCGGAGTTCCATTGCTTGCGCTAATCGTTCGTGTCGCTTGTGTCCGTCGTGTTCGGGCCGTCCGCATCGAGCCTCTCGCGTCGTCGCTACCCGGCCCCGGCGAACGTCCAAACGACGCGAGGTTTTATCTCGTGCAGTAGCTACCTGTGATATAGCGTAGAGAATCGCCCGCATTGTGAAGACGGACGACGTGCTCCACGGGGAGCCACGGATGGAGGGCCGGCGCGTGAGCGTCCGTCGGCTCAGAGCCCTCGTCGAAGAGCGGGGCTTCCCCGCCGAGGAGGTCGCCGCGATGCACGACCTCGACATGGCTGACGTGTACGCCGCGCTCACGTGCTACCATGAACACCGTGAGGAAATGGCGGAACTCGAACAGCAGCGCGAGGCCCTCGTTCAGCAGTCGCTCGCTGAAGGGGGAAACGACGCCCGAAGACCTCCGCCGCGAGCGCAGCACGAACTAACTAGTAAATGTCGTTCCGCTTTCTCGTCGACGAGGACACGGACCCGAGCACTGCACCGGAACTCCGTTCCTAAGGGTACGGAGTTGTCGCGGTTCGAGACGTGGACGAACCGGGAACCGGAACGCCCGATTCCGAAGTCATCGAATACGCTCGGAAGCACGACTACGTCGCTCTTACGAGCGACAAGGGGTTTGTTCCGACTGCGAACACGAGAAACGTTGCGATCGTTTTCTGCCAGGACGACGACCTCAGACCCCACGAAATCTGCACATTGATCGACGAGCTGGTCGAATACGCACCGACGCGGGCAGACCTCCCGGACGCCTATCATAAAACGCGAGCATCTCCAATAGTAGAGGAGCCGTGTATCACCCTTAGGTTCGGCTCGATGAACCGCTCGCTCGCTACCGGCTAACCGCTTTCTCGGTGGTCTCGGTTTCCTCGTCAGTTAGTCAGTACAGTTCGTGGACGATCCGATCGATCAGTTCGTCCGTCTCTTCGATCTGCTCATCCAATTCCTCGGCGTATGTCTCGTCTCCCAGTAGCGTTCGAGGCCGTCGGCCACCCTTTCTCGTTTTCTCCCGACTCCGGCTAGCACGACGTTTCAGCACGCTTTTGCCTCCACGCCCGTTTCCGATCATTATGGCCGAATTTCAGGTCGCCGTTGCCGATCCCGACGACGGCCGCACACGCCAGTTCGACGTCGAGGGACAGGACGCGAACCGATTCTTGAGCCGGGAGATCGGCGAGGAGGTCGACGGCGGCGCGGTCGGTCTCTCGGGGTACTCCCTCGAAATCACGGGCGGCTCGGACGACGCCGGCCGGCCAATGCGCGGCGACGTCGCCGGCCCGGACCTCAAAGCCCTGCTTCTCGACGGCGGCACCGGCTTCAATCCCACTAGAGAGGGCGAACGCCGCCGGATCACAGTACGGGGCCGCGAGGTCAGCGACGCGACGAGCCAGGTCAACGCCACGATCGCGAGCCGCGGCGAGCGGTCGATCGACGACCTGCTCGACAGCGGTGACGACAACGGCGGTGACGACGACGGCGACGAAGCCGAGTAACGACGCGGTGACCCGATCGATCCGTTCTCCCGGCTCACGCCGATCGAGCCGGGTTCCGAAGCACACCAATCCTCCCCCTAACCGGACGCACCGACGATGACCGACCGGCTCCCGAATGATCACCCCTCGATCGAGACCTATCGGATCACGCTCGACCGGCGCGGCCGCCTCGATCGCCCGCGCCTCGACTTATCGGGCGTCGACGCCTCGCTTCCGGTGGGGGAGGTCGTGCGCCTCACCATGGACGGACAGGTCTACCACGCTCGAATCACGGAAAGTTTCGACGGCGCGCCCGAGATCCGCGGCGCGTACGACAACCCGCGTCTCGCCCGCGAGTCGGTCGGGGGTACCGGCGGCTCCGAGGGCACCGATCACCTCGCGGCGTGGCGCACCGCGAAGGAACTCGACTTCGGGCGGTCGGTGCTGTTCGATGTCGTCGTTTCCGAGTTCGCCTACGGGCTGCGCGCGCCCGGCGAACGCGCCGCCTACGAGGCAACGAGGCCGCCGGACGACGGTCTTCGGCACATCGCCCGGTCGCTCGACGACAACTGAGTTCTCGCCCGACGACGACCCGCCACGGTGGCGTTCGTCTCGACCGGCTGCCCTCCGTTCGACCGTCGCTCACGCGCGTTCGAGCGCGGAGCGAAACACCGCGCCGAGCGCGAAGTGCTGGCCCATTGCACGTTCGACGAGTTCGCGTGCGCGCGCCTCGTCGGCGATCGTGTACTCCTTGGTGCGGACGAGCTCGTGGACGCTGAGTACGCCCGCCGCCTCCAACTCGTGCAGCCGCGGATAGACGGTCCCAGGGCTCAACTGCGCGCCGAAGACGTCCGACAGATCGCCCATCAGTCGCTTGCCGTGGGCTCCGTCCCGCATCGAGACGAACACGAGCAAGATCACCTCCAAGTTCTCCTTGATCATCGCGTCGTCGAAGTCGACCTCCACGTCGGCGACGACGCCCTCGACGCCCGCCGCGTTCGACCCGTTCGTCGCCTCCGGGGATACCGTCACGGTTCCCAAGGCGGCGTCGTTGCTCCCGATTCGACCGTTCGCGTCGACGCCCGTTCCCGCCCCAACCTCGACTCCGGACTCGCTCCCGACCCCGGCCCCGCATTCGGGGTCGGCGTCGCTTTCCGCGCCGGCGTCGGTCTCGACGCCGACGTCGGTTTCCGGGTCGGCCCCGGCGTCGATCACCCCGTACGTCACTAACTCGTCCAGCAGCCGACCGATCCGTTCATTGCCGCTTTCCACGTCTTCGATCATTACCTAGTGTCCTCCTATGAGACGCTGCGTCCCGCGCACTGCCGCCAGCCGGTAGTAATATACTATTAACCCAACGTAATAAGTTTTGATAAACAAGACAATGAAAACATGTAGGAACGATTCTCCGTGTGAGGCCAGGATCGGGCCCGTACCGCCGACGTCGATCCGGACCTACCCCTCACTGCCGTTGATATACTAGTAGAGTATTGAACCAACAATCAAATGTACCGATCCGGCCGATCGCGGGAACGATCGCAAATCCGTTCGTTTCGTCCCAAGAAGGCCACATCGTCGACGAAGGTACGGGCGGGAACGAGCGGAAAGCGAAGGTATTGATCGGTCGCCGTGTTCGCTCAGTCGGTGTAGGCTTTCGGCCACTCGCCGGATTCCGTTACCCCCGACCCGCGGTCTTCGAGCGAGACTTCGATGGCCTCCTCGTCGAACTCGATGCTGATAGCGTCGACGTCGCGCCGATAAACCTTCATTCGGCGGCCGCCCGCCGATCGAACCCGATCGTCGAGTTTCAACAGGCCCGCGTCCAGCAGTTCGTCGATCCGCCGATAGCTCGTTGCGATCGGGATGTCGAGGCGTTCGCTCAGCTCCCGTGCCGACCGGGGCTCGCTCGTCGCGGTGAGGATCTCGGCGCTGTACTTCTTCCCGAGCGGTCGGATCGGTCCTGCTGTCATCGCTGATCGTTCGATTGCGTCGGTCGAGACATAAACGTACGCTTCGGGTAAGCTCTCGAAACAACCGTCGTCATCGTAGTGCTGCGCCCGCCGGCGGTCGACTCGCCCCGTTCCGCTCGAACCGTCCGGCCCCGCTCGGATCGTCTCGAGCCCTATCGCTCGTCGTCGACCGGTCGCACTCGCCTCACACGACCGTCGTTCTCCCGCGGTCGAACCGTCCCGCTTTTTCGCCTCGGGGTCGAGTCGGGCGTATGGTCGACGGTTCCCGAAAAGCGTTCCTCGCCGGCGAGCGCCCCGACGACGTCCTCGTCTACGTCGCCGCACGGGCGGTCTCGGGGATCGAGGCGCTCGCCGACCGCGGCGAACGAACCGAGAAGGGCGTCGCGTTCGTGCTCGACGGGGAGCGCGGTCGCCGGGTCGCAGAGCGGGTGCTCGGTACCGATCCGATGGATCTCGCGAGCGCGGCGATGGACAGGGAAGGCGAACTCGATCTTGTTTCCCTTGCTGGCACTTGCCCGGCCGCCGAGGTCGACACTGGCGTCGACGGCGCCAGTACCGCCGATGATGTCGACGATGTCGGTGCCGACACCGATATCGACGACGGTAGCTCGGCCCACGCGCTTCGCGGAGTCTTCGCCTTCGCCGAGGAGCGGAACCCCGAGGCCGGCGGAATCTACGCTGAAGGCGACGTGATCCACGCGTATGCGGTGTGTACCTGCGGAACGGTGTACTCCGATCGGTGGGTAGCGGGGAATCGCGATCCGTCGGAGTGAGGACTTGGTCTCACTCGCGTCTCTTCGGTACTCATGTTCCCCGTGACTCGTAACTCCCGCGGACGGTAGATCGAAGCCGGGAACCCGTGTTACGGCGAGTGGACGAGCGTCAGTCGTCGGTTATGCGAACGGCTCAGATCCGGAATCGGATCTCACCCTCGTCCTCGACGCCGAGCGCGCTCGCGACGCCGACGCCGAACGCGAAGGCAGCACTGAAGACGCCGCCACGGAGCCGCTGGGCGACGCCGCGTCGGGGTTCGAACTCCTCGGCCGTCACCGACTCACGTCCCAATCGCTCGGCCAGAGCCGCCTCGACATCCTCCTTGGTGCCGATCGCGTCGACGAGTCCCCGCTCTGCGGCGTCCGTCCCCAGAAACACCCGGGCTTCGGTGTCCCGGATCGTCTCGGGGTCTGTCTCCCGGCCGGCCGCGACGCGGTCGACGAACTGGTCGTAGTAGTCGTCGACGATCCCCTGGAGGTAGGCCCGTTCGTCCTCCGTGACCTCCTTTAGAGGGACGCCGGCATCCTTGTACTCGCCGGCGGTGAACTGCTCGTAGCTCACCCCCAGTCGGTCGAGCAGGCCGCTCGCGTTCGGGCGCGACCCGACGACGCCGATCGAGCCGATCACGCTGCCCTCACGTGCAAAGAACTCGTCACAGCCGCTCGCGATCCAGTACCCGCCGCTCGCACACGTGTCGGTCGCGTACGCGACGGTCGGCCCGTCGAAGCGTTCTGCGGCGAGGCGGATGTCCTCGCTCGGGACCACCGCACCCCCAGGGGTGTTGAGTTCGACGACGAGAGCCTCCGCGTTCCCGTCCTCGTCCGCACGGGAAATGGCCTCGACGACGTCGTCGGCCGAGGTCCCCCTTCCCCTCAATGGCACTCGGCCGCCGTCGCCATCCCTGGAAATCGGGCCCTCGACGGCCACCGTCGCGACGTCGTAGCCCGGGTATCGTGCGGTGACGACCCGCCCGCCGACCCGTGCGCCGAGCGCGCCCACGACGAGCGCGAGCATGACGCCCGCGAGCCGTGTCCCGCTCCCGCCCGGGACGGTGACGAACAACAGCCAGCCGATCGCAAGCGCGAGTATCGCCCCGACGAGGACGACTCCGATTCCGGCGACTCGCTCCCCTCGCGTCGTGTCTTCTGCCATACTCAATAGTCGGCTCCGGACCCGATTAAGCGCTCGGACGCGCTTCGAAACGGACCCGATCGTCCGCCCCGCTCGGCGATGGATGTGTCTCGGTAGTAGTTGACATACACCATTGGCGAAGGCGTACACGGAACCAATCCCTCCTCCACGATCGCGGCGAACCGAGGAGCCGTGAGAGGCCCCGCGGGCACGGGCCCGGCCCTACGGCCGTCACGGCGGCGAACGGCCTACGATCCGGTTCACAGGTCGGCCCAGCGACTCGACCGTCGGATCGCCGAGCCGAGCGGCGGCCTCAGAGCATTCCGGTCTTCTGGAGTTTCATGAGGTCTTCGGTATCCAAGGTCTCGCCTTCCTTGAAACGCTGGTAGATCTCCTCGGCTTCCTGTTCGGCGGCTTCTCGCTTCTGGTCGCGCTCGCTGCGGCGTTCCTGTTCTTCTTCCTTGTCGAGTTCGCGCAGCCGCTTTTGCACCCGCACGAAGTCCTCGTGGTGGCGGTCGGCGGCCTCCTGGGCCTCGACGAACTTCTCGTGGGTGTCGTCGGCGTCGTCGCGGACGTCGTCGGCCTCCCGGTAGGACTCGATCATCTCGTTATGGTGCTCTTGGGCCTTGTCGGCGAGTTCGGTGACCTGCTGATGGTGTTCGGAGGCGTCGGCGCGGACGGCTTCTGCCTCCTCGACGAGGTCCTCTAAGCCTTCGCTGTCCTCTAAGGCGTCCTTGCGTTCGGCGTACTGCTCGCGTTTCGCCTCGATCTTCTCGATGAGTTCGCGTTCGGCTTCCGCGGAGAGGACTTCGGTCTGCTGGCGGAACTCCAGGCGTTCGACCTCCTCTTTGAGTTCCTCCAAGCTCTTTCCCTCGTCGAGTTCGAGGTTGGATTTCATCTCGTCGACCTGGTTGAACAGCTCGTTGGCTTCGGCGTTCAATTCGTTGCGTTTTGCCTTGTGCTCCTGGACCTTGTCGTTGAGTTCGTCGCGTTTCTCGCGGTGTTTCTGGGCCTCGTCGACCTTCTCGCGCGTTTTGGCGTTGAGTTCGTCGCGCTTGCCGGCGCGCTCGGAGGCCATCTGATTGAGATCGTTGCGTCGATCCCTGAGTTTCCCCGCGAGTTTGATGAGCTTGCCTTTCGAGTCGCTTTCTAGCTGGTCGTCGGTCAATTCGACGTTCTTCGAGTTGTCGATAGTGTCTGTTACTGACATAATGTGCGGATCGTAGGCCGTGGGCGCTCCGGTAAGCGGGTAAGGTGGCGGCGATGCTGACTGCGTATGACAACCGACCGATAAGGAACTTCCCTTGTCATCCTGTTCGTAGTTGACGCGCGATGCCGCCGATACGCCGGAAGCGCTCGGTGTCAGCTATATCATACGGGATAGTTTAAGCGTTGCGGTCGTCGGAACCACGAACGGCCGGCAGGGGGGCTGAAAGTGCTATGTTTTACGTTCACATGGTGGCCGGCAACGTGCTCGACGGACGGCACTCGACGCCATTGACCTCGCGAGTCAGCATTCGGTATGGGGAGTCGATAGCGACGAACGGCCGATCACCCGGAGCGAAACGACTCGAATGAAGGGGTCTATTGGTCCGGCCGTCGAACGGCGTCCGTGACTGAACCGACCGAGACGACCGAGGTAACGGGGCCGGCGGACGGAGACGATACGTCAGCGACCGAAGTGGTCGTCCGCGCGCGCGGGCACGAGAACGTCTCGGCGGCACACGCGAGCACGCTCGAACTTACTTCCGAGAGTTTCCTCACGCCCGCGGGCAACTGTATTCTCGGGATCGAGGCGGACCGAACGCCCGCCGACTTCCCCGAAGCCTTCCGCGAGGCGTGCCGTTCGGCCGACGCCCGGATCACCGCAACGCTCGAAGTACGGGACCGAGCGGCCGGAAGTGACTACGCCAGTCGGACCGATCGCGCCGACCGCACGGAACACGTCGAGACGATCACCGGCCGCGGCCATCCCGACCTCACCTTCGCGGACGAGACGAGTATGGTGATTCGGACGAGCGAGTACGTTGACGATCGGACGGTGATGGTCGGCGCGGGGACGGCGGCGGGCGACATAGGTCGCAATCTCGTCGATCGGCTCGCGGCCGGCGGCGACCTGCGCCTCACCCTCCGCGTCCGGTAGCGGTGCCGCGTCGCGTAGCGTTTAGTGGCCGGCGATCGTGGCCCGGGTATGGCAGAGGAACCGGCGACGAACGTGAGCGGCGGGGCGACGGGAGGCAGGACGGCGGCGGAGTTCGACCCCGAAGACGCCCAGACCCGCGTCGAGACCGTAATCGACCGCTTGGGTGAGTTGTATTGGCAGAAAACCTACGGCGGCCGGGACGCCTTCGAATGTCTCGTACGCACGGTGTTGAGCCAGAACACGAGCGACAAGGCGAGCCAACCCGCCCACGACGACCTCATGGCGCGGTACGGGGAGGGAAGCGATGAGGGGGACCTCGCCGAGGCGCTCGCGGCCGCCGACCAGCCCGAACTCGCCGAAACCATCTCGAACGCCGGACTGTATAACCAGAAATCGAAGACGATCGTCGCGCTCGCGGGTCGGATCGTCGCCGAATACGGCGGCGCGGCGGAGTTCGACGCCTTCGTCCGGGAGGCCGACTACGACGCAGTGCGCGACGCCTTGCTCGACATGAAGGGTGTCGGCCCGAAGACCGCGGACTGCGTGTTGCTGTTTTCGGGGGGACGCGGCGGGGTCTTCCCGGTCGATACCCACGTGTATCGGATCTACCGCCGGCTGGGGATCGCACCGGCCGAGGCCGATCACGAGGCCGTCAGGGACGTCTTAGAGGAGCGAGTCCCGGCCGACAAATGCGGCTTCGGCCACACGGCGAGCATCCAGTTCGGTCGCGAGTACTGCACGGCCAGAAAGCCGGCGTGTCTCGACGATCCCGACGCCTGTCCGCTCGGCGACGTCTGCGAGCAGGTCGGCGTCTACCCCGATTCGGGCGAAGTCGTCGATCCGGCGGACGCAATAAGGAGCACACCAGACTAGCTGATTCCAGAGGTCGAATTTTCTATTCGGAGTCAGTTGCTACCCGCTGAGAGTCCTTTCTATCAGGCATCTCTTTGCCAGTCGTTCTTTCTGCTTCGCTGGCCGAATCAGGCATTTCTTTACTGTTGATAACTACGTTTCCACTAACCGTTATAGTTAGGTTAGATTGTTCGGATTCGTGATCTTCTGACAATTCATCATCTTTCATATCCTCGTGGAGTTGCCAGAAGGAAATAATAAGTTGAAAAATAGCGACAGAGTTTTGTACAATAGCATCGGTAATTAGTCGTCCTTCTGTAGACTTTTGAGTTCTAATTCTAATAGGAATATCTAGCGACTCAGCAATCTTATGTACTGCTTCGAATTCCTCCGCTTTATACCGAATCTGTACATCTGCTCTGTCTGTATCCCAGTTGGCGTCCTCGATATTCACACATTTACTAATTGTAAGACTGAAACCACCGATATTCCCTGTTTCAATCTCTCTGAGCTGGTCCCGTGACTGTTCAAATATGCCAACAGCTCCAATCAAATACGTTGTCCCTTTGATCCACCATTCGCGATTCGGGATTGGCCTCCATTTGACTTACAAATTTTTCAAGCTCACCTTTTGGGACGATATGGCCATGCCTATCTTCTACATCGGCGGAAAATGTCCCAAAAGCCACATCCGCAGAAGTCGTTATCTGTAACTCTATCAAATATTATACAGTCAGATTTATTAAACATCTATTAGTTCAATACTGTATTTGGAGACAACTATACGTTGCGGGCCAGAAGTTGTGTGCTTTTGTTTCACTACTTACCTGCTAAACTGTCGAGGATCGCGTGCGCGCTCGTGAGGTTCGTTGCGAGCGGGATGTCGTGGACGTCACAGATACGCAGTAGCGCGCTGACGTCCGGTTCGTGGGGCTGGGCCTCTAAGGGATCGCGCAGGAAAAATACCGCATCGCAGTCCTCGCGCGCGATTTCGGCCCCGATCATCATGTCGCCCCCTAACGGACCGGACTCCATCCGTTCGACTTCTAAGTCGGTTTCGTCGTTGAGTCGCCCGCCGGTGGTCCCAGTGGCAATGAGGTCAGCGTTCCCGAGGCGGTCGGCGTGTCCCTGTGCGAACTCGATGAGATCGTCCTTCTTGTCGTCGTGAGCGATAAGCGCGATTCGCATACGAGAGATGCCACACCCACCGACTTGAAGCTACGTGATCGGCACAGCGCGAGCGGTTAGTATAGCAGCGTTGAGGAGCGAGTCGTCGAAGCCGTTTCGGAAGGGGCCGGTCGCCCGACTTCTGCTCGCGGGCCGCAGGCCCGCTCACGGGTCGTGGTTCAAAAGAGCGAAGCCGTTTCGAACGACTACCCGCGGCTCGCTGTGCTCCTCGCCTCGTTCGAAAGGCGCGAAACGCCTTTGATGCTGTGGCAAAGACGCGAAGCGCTCGGACTGCGAGCGGGACCGGAGGTCCCGCAGTGAACGAAAGACGCTGAAGGCGTCTTTCGAACCACGGCGAAGCCGCCACGCGCCCGGCCCCTTCCAGTCCTGCCCGAATCAGTGCAACGAGCTAAGCGCTGGGCACCGATCCAGTGTCGGCAAACGCTGAACCGGCAGTCGGGGCGCTCAACGCGTTCGTTAAGTGGTTCGGAGCCGTTATACTACCATGGCCGAACCGACGGATCTCGAAGACTTGCGACGCGGGACCGACTTAGTGAAACGCGGGTTCGCACAGATGCAACAGGGCGGCGTCATCATGGACGTCGTAGACGCCGAACAGGCCCGTATCGCGGAGGAAGCCGGCGCGGTGGCGGTAATGGCTTTAGAGGCCGTACCCGCCGATATTCGCAAGCGCGGCGGCGTTGCCCGAATGGCAGACCCCGGTGACGTCACCGAGATCGTAGAACGCGTCTCGATCCCGGCAATGGGCAAAGCCCGAATTGGTCACACCGCAGAGGCCCAAATATTAGAAGCGATCGGCGTCGACATGATCGACGAGTCCGAAGTGCTGACGCCGGCTGACGAGCGCTATCACATCGACAAGCGCGACTTCACCTCGCCGTTCGTCTGTGGGGCCCGGGACCTCGGCGAGGCGCTCCGGCGGATCGGCGAGGGCGCGGCGATGATCCGTACGAAAGGCGAGGCCGGAACCGGCGACGTGAACCAGGCGGTAACCCATCAGCGAAACATCAAGGGCGCGATCCGCCAGTTGGAGGGGATGGCTCACGAGGAACGCGAAGCCTGGGCGCGCGAGCACGAAGCGCCCGCCGATCTCGTTCACGAGACCGCCGATATGGGCCGCCTGCCCGTAGTGAACTTCGCCGCCGGCGGGATCGCCACCCCGGCCGACGCCGCGCTCATGATGTATCACGGCTGTGATGGCATCTTCGTCGGCTCGGGTATCTTCGGCGCGGAAAACCCCGAAGCCATGGGCCGGGCGATCGTCGAGGCGGTGAACAACTGGGACGAACCCGAAACGCTCGCCGACATCGCGACGAACACCGGCAAGGGCATGAAAGGCGAGTCGAACACCGATATGCCCGAAGAACAGCAACTGCAGGGCCGGGGCGTCTAACACGCACTTCTTTGCTAGCGTCCTCGCTCGCCTTCGGCTCGCTCACTGCAGGGCCAGCAGAAATCCGTTCTTATGAACGAGCATCAGCGAGCGAACGTCGCGGACGCGTGCAGCGGTAAGATAGGCTCACTATCCAGGACACTGGATCAAGGGTGCGGCCCTGTCTCCGCGAGTCCGTCGTAATACTCTAACACCGACTCGAAGTACGCCTCACTTATTACCCGAGGGCTTTGCACCCGGTGGAAGTCATCGAGAACGAACTTCGTCTGTTCGCGATCGAGGCCGTAGGCGTGAAACGCCGCCGCGTCGATCTCGGCCCGGAGCCGGCGGCGCTCGTCGGTGTCGGTGGCGGGTTCGAGTCCCTCCTGAGCGGTCGCGCATCTCGGCGAACGCCTCGCCGTAGCAATTGAGCCGCGCGGCCTGCCGCCAGAGGTACTCGAACCAGTTGTCGCCTCCGTTCGGCAGACTACTACTCAGAGCCAGTTCGTACTCACGTATTCGAGTACGATCTCCTCCTGCGGAACGCACGTTGCGATTTCCTCGACGATATCACCCACCTGCTTGCCCGAAAGCCTCTGATCCTTCTGGTCTCACCGAGCGGGATGCGACCGAGATCGCGGACCGGATCGACCGGAGCATGGCCGAGGAGTTCGTCGACGAGCCCGAAGCTGAATGAACGTCGTTATCGACACGAACGTCGTCGTGTCCGCACTCATCAGTAACTCGGCGACACGAGAACTGATGCGGGACGTGAACGACACGCTCGTCGCGCCGACGCGACTCGAAGACGAAATCGATGCCCATCGCGACCTCATCGGGGATAAATCCGGTCTCGACGAATCGGCGGTGGATGAATCGTTCGCCCGTCTCTTCGAACACGTCGTGGTCGTTCCCGACGCCGATCTCGAACCGCATCGCGAGCCGGCGTTCGATGCGCTCGGCACGATCGACCCGGACGACGTGATCTTCCTCGCGACTGCGCTCGCTGTCGATGGAGCGATATGGAGCGACGATAGCGGCTTCCGAAAACAAGACCTCGTCCCAGTCGTCACGACGAGTGATCTGATCGAACGACGACAGTCCCGAGTTACTCCCCCCTCGTCCTCATGTCGACTGCCCTATGCGATGCTGTCGTATCGCCCGGTTCTGGACGCCGCCCCGAATTTTCGCTTTACCCGGAACCCCGGCCCGGCGATGCGTACGCTATTGACACATAGCACGCGCCGCAGTGACGATCGCTCGATCCCCTGACGCGACCCGCCGACGGTCGACTGCGTGCTCGTGGCCTCGGTTCAGTGTTCGAACGTTCGGCGTGAACCGAAGGCGACCGACGCCGGCCGAGCGGGAAACCGGAGACGGATTCGACCATTGCGAGCGGTCTGCTCGAACGATGTGGGTCACGACGCTATCAGTACCCTCGCGTACCGACGTGCCTCGGGACCGAACGATTCACCCCGTCATTCGCTCGATTCCACCGGTTCGTCCGGCGATCTACTCGTCGACCATGCCTTCCGACGCGCCGTCGGATCGCAGCAACTCAGGCGTCCCGAACGGTAGCTTCCCCGTTGCGAGGTAGTGGACGACGGTCAGAAAGACGATCACGACGCCGAGGCGCGTTACCCATCCCGTCTTGCTCATACCCGCTCGACGCCCGCGAGCGTCTTAACCCCGGCGACACCGCCGGCGAGCGATCGGTCACCACCGGCGGCCGAACATCACAAGCGGCTGGACGCCACGAGAAGCCGGACGGTACGAGGAACCGGACGCCACGGGCGGTCGGCGGGAGGGGGTAGCTCAGAGCGGTTCCTCACCCTCGATGATCCCCCTTGCACGGTCGACGAGCGCCGGGACCCGTTCGTCCATCAACGGATACATCGGATCGTCGGAATTGCCCTCCAGGTATCGCCGGAAGAACATCTCGCCGAGCGCGCCTAACTTGTAGACCGCGAGCGCCCGGTAGAACCGCTGATGTTCGAAGTCCGTTCCCGAACGCTGCTCGTACCGATCGACGAGTTCCCCCCTGGTGGGATAGCCCGCTCGCTCCATGAACGTCGCCGTGAGTTCGGGGATCGCCGGGTCGGGGTCCCCGGAGTCGCGCCAGTACGACAGCATCCACCCGACGTCCGCCCGCGGGTCCCCCAGCGTCGAGAGTTCCCAGTCGAAGACGCTTACGAGCTTTGGGGGTACTCCGGGCGCGTATATTACGTTGTCGAGCTTGTAATCGCCGTGAACGAGGGTGTGTGGGTACTCCGCCGGGCAGTTCGCGTCGAGCCACTCGCCGACCGCGTCGAGCCCCGGGAGGGGGCGCTCGTCGATCGTGACCTCCATCGCCCAGGCGTACTGCTTGCCCCACCGTTCGACCTGGCGTTCGGTGTATCCGTCCGGATAGCCGAACTCGTCCAATCCGACCGCCTCGACGTCGACGGCGTGGATCTCACAGAGCGCGTCGACCAGCTCCTCGCCGACCTGCTGCCGGTACTCGGCGATCGCAAAGCGGTCGGGTTCGGCCTCCCGGGGGACGTCCCCCTCGACGCGTTCCATCACGTAGAAATCCGACCCCATCACGTCCTCGTCCTCGGAGGCGAGCACCGTCTTCGGGATTCTGGCGTCGGTTCCTTGCAAGGCGTCGATCACTCGGTACTCCCGGAGGACGTCGTGGGCGGTGTCTGCAATCTCGCCGGGCGGCGGTCGGCGGACCACTAGCTCCCGAGCGCCCCAGGTGACGAACAGGGTCTCGTTCGAGTGGCCCTCCTGGTGGTGACGCACGTCGTAGTCGTCGACCGACCCCAACTCCGCTTCGAGATAGCTCGCCAGCGCCTCACGGTCGACGAGACGCGCGAAGTACGTCCCGTCTCCGGTTTCGTCGTTTCCCCCTCCGTCGTCCCCGATCCCCTCGCTACCGGTTGCTTCGTCGCTGCCCCCCCCGCTGACGGCTCCCTCGGTCCCGCCGCCGTCGTTCCCGTTCTCGCTTCCGTTCGCGCTCCCGTGCTCGTCTGCGTTACCCATGCGAGAGGGAAGTTCGATACCGACCGGTAACATCCTTCGGGTCGGGAACGGCGCAACATGGCCGACCCGAACCACCGTCACGGCTAACGCCCACTGCTGATCGCCGTTCGGACTCCCGGGCGCGTCGCACCGGTGAGGGCCCGGAACGTTCCCGGACGTCAGTGTCGTCGAGCGATACCGGCGACCGAGAGGGAATCGCTTTTAATCGATGCCCGCACAGTATCGCCATGTTCCTCACGGTCTCGGGCCCGCCGGGCAGCGGCAAGAGCACGACCGCCGCGGGCCTGGCCGACGCGCTCGAATACGAACACGTGAGCGGCGGCGACATCTTTCGCGCCGTTGCCACAGAACGCGACCTGTCCGCGCTCGAACTCAACAAGCTCGCCGAGACCGAAGACGAGATCGACCGCGAACTCGACCGCCGCCAGCGCGAACTGGCCGAAACCCAGGGGAACGTCGTGCTCGAATCGCGGCTGGCCGGCTGGATGGCTGGCGAACACGCCGACCTGCGGATCTGGCTCGACGCCCCACTCGACGTCCGGATCTCGCGCATCGCCGAGCGCGAGGACAAGTCGGCCGAAGACGCCCGCGAGGAGACCGTTGCCCGCGCCGATAGCGAGGCGCTTCGCTACCGGGAGTACTACGGGATCGACATTTCGGACCTGTCGATCTACGACCTGGTCGTGAACACCGCCCGGTGGAGCGCAACGGGCGTGCCCGCCGTCGTCCGGACCGCAGTCGAGACCTACGAGCCGACGGCCGACGAGGGTGGGATCGACTTCGACACCGACTACGGACTGTGATCGTGGATCACAGCGCCGAGCGGGGCGGACGGAACGAGCACGGAAAACGGAAAACGGGCGGGGGGGCTCACCCGAATGCGATGCCTGCCGGTGTGCCGTGAGACCCGGGGATCGGCTCCGTGGCCCGCCGGCAGAACGCACCCCGCTCGAACTACTCGAATTCGGCGTGATCAACCTTGATAAGCCCCCTGGCCCGTCGGCCCACCAGGTCTCGGGGTGGGTCCGTAACCTACTGGTCGACACCGCGACGACGCTCGCCACCCCGAACGAAAACGCTGGCGGCGACGGCACCGACGACGGCCGCGACGGCGGTAGCGGCGATGGATGGGGGATCGGGATCGACCGAGCGGCACACGCCGGAACGCTCGACCCGAAGGTCACAGGGTGTTTACCGGTGCTCACCGGAGCGGCGACGCGGCTGTCGGGGGCGTTGCTCACGCCGAAAGAGTACGTCACGGTGCTCGAAGCCCACAAGGGCCTGCCCGCCGACTTCGAGGACATAGTACGAGAATTCGTCGGGCCGATATGTCAGAAACCGCCCCGGAAGAGCGCCGTTGCCCGGCGGCTCCGAGTGCGCGAAGTGTACGGAATCGAGGTCCTCGACACCGACGCGCGACGGGCGCTATTGAGAATCTCCTGTGAGAGCGGGACTTACGTACGGAAACTCTGTCACGACCTCGGCCTCGCGCTCGGAACCGGCGCGCACATGGGCGACCTGCGTCGAACTCGCGCGGAGCCGTTCTCCGACGCGGGCCTCGTGACCCTCCACGGTCTGGTCGACGCGCTCGCGTTCGCCGCCGAGGGCGAGGTCAAACCCCTTGCCGAGGTCGTCCAGCCGGCCGAACGAGCCCTCACCCACCTGCCCTGCGTGGAAATCGCCGACAGCGCCGCCCGCGAGGTGGCGAACGGCGCGCCGGTGTACGCGCCCGGCGCGCTCGCCTATCGATCGCCCGAGAGCCCGCTTTCGGGCGGACGATCGACGCCGAGCGGCAGTACGCAGAACGGAAGCGAACCCCCGCTCGTCGGGTGTTACACGCCCGAGGGAGCCGCTATCTGTCTCGGCCGACTCGTCGGTGATCCGAACGCCGAGAGGGGGACGGTCGTCGACACCGAGCGCGTACTGGTATAGCGCCTCGACGACGCATCGCCGTGAGCCGTAGCGCGTCGCTCGGCGGCGGTTCGGCCGAACGAAAGGTCGGCCCCCGAGTCGAGCGTTGGGAGCCGAGCCGATCGCTTCGGTTTCAGTTTCGGCTCCGGTTCTGGCTTTAGCTCTGATTCGGGCCTCAGTCGTCGGCGCTGGCGGCTTCTTCCCGCTGTGCGTCGGCGACGTCGAGCGTGCCGGTGAGTTCGGTGTAGGGATAGGGCATGTCGATCCCCTCGCTGTCGAAGCGGTTCTTGACGGCTTCGACCCACTCCGAGAGCGCGTTGGCGTACTTGCCCCGGTTCGGTTCGGCGATGTGTGCGCGGCCGGTGAGGCCGACTGCCGAATCGCCGAGTTCGGTGACGATCACGTCGGGGTCGCCGTCGCCGTCGAACGAATCGACGGTCGTCGCTTCCTGGATGATGATGTTCTTCGCCCGTTCGATGTCGTCCTCGTAGCCGATGCCGAAGGTGAAGGGTACCCGGAGCTGTTCCTTCGCGACGGGGTTTTTGACCGCGTTGTCCGCGAGTTCGGAGTTCGGAACCGTAATGAGTTCGTTGTTGAACGTTTCGAGTTTGGTGACCCGCAATTGAATGTCCTGGACGACGCCGGCAGTGTCGTTCCACTCGATCCAGTCGCCGACCCGGAAGGGCTTGTCCCGGAGAATAAAGATTCCAGCGACGAAGTTCCCGATCAGGTCCTGGGCGGCGAAGCCGAGCGCGAGCGAGAGCGCCCCTAAGATGGTCGCAAACCCCGCAAAGACCGAGCCGAACCCGATGGCCGCCGCCGCGAGCGCAAACGCACCGAACAGCGCAATCGCCGCTGCGAGGCTGCCCGCGAGGTCTAAGACCGCCTGATCGAACCCACGAGCGCTCAGTACCCGCTTCGTGGCCCGAACGAAAACGATCCGTGCGATCATGTAAACGACGAGAAACACGAGGGCGAACGTTAGCACGTCGACGGCGAAGCCGACGAGCGCCGAGCCGTACTGATTGACGATCTGACTGATCAGTTGCTGCGGGTCTGTCGGTATCTGTGGCAGTCCTTGGAGCGGTATCGCTGGCATTTCGCTTTGGCCCTCTCCTGTTCGATACATCAACGTGTCGCCTGCGAATCGAACGGGAGGTCTAAGCTCCGACGAGGGCGAACATATCACTGAAAGATAAGACCGTGCCGGGGAAGGGCCGTGTTCGAACGTGGAAGCGAAGCGTTTAATCGCGCCGCTGCGTTCACTCTGTGTACGGGACCGTGGGGTAGCTTGGTATCCTCGGCGCATGGGGTGCGTCGGACTTGAGTTCGAATCTCAACGGTCCCACTGCACTTTTTGCTCTGGGCCCCGCTCGCTCCTTCCAGTCGCTTGCTTAGGGGGCCCCAACAAAAATCTGTTCACGCGAGCGAACGGAGTGAGCGAGTGTGAGCAGGGAGTAGGAGGTGAGCGACCAATGGGAGCGAACGGGAACGACCATTGCATCAAAAAGCAGCAGCGTCGGCGGCCGCTCGAAGTGACCTCAGTCCTCGCTGCCATCGAAGCCAGTCAGTGAAATCACCAGCGCCACCGCAGTTCGAACTGAGATCTACTTTGATTCGAGGCATTCGTGTTCATGGAAGGCGTCAATCAGTCTGCCTACCGTCGTAATAGTTAGTTCCCTCACGCGACATCCAGCGGACACGAACGCGAGATGGCGAACGGCGTCGGCCGCGGATCACGGACGGCGGACGACTCGCCGCTCGGAGACCGAAGCGCTCGCGCGTTCGGGCCTACCGGAGTCGGTTCACTTCCCGGTCGATCCGCTCGACGAACGCGACCGGTGAGACGTCACAGAAGATCGGGTTCTTGTAGCCGCCGAGATACGAGGAACGCGGGTCGAGGAACGACGCCCATTCCTCGGCGAAGTAGTAATGGCCGTTCGGCCGGCGTTCGCTGATCCGTACCGCGCGATCGAGCAGTCGGCCGGGTTCGTCCTCGCGCCCGCGGGCGGTGACGAGGCCGGCGAGCCGGTCAGGGTCGCCGCTCGCACGGTGCTGTTTAACGTGGGCGTTTCGCCGGTGGGCACGGAGGGCCGCCTCGCGGTCGCGCCCACGGAGAGCATCGAAGTCGGCAACCGACCCGATCGTGAAGTAGCCGACGAGGTAGCGATGGATCGGGGTGGTCTCGCCCTCGCGAACGAGTCCGGCATAGAAGGCGAGGACGTCGCCGGCGTCCAGCCGAAGCAACTGCGAACGGGTCTTTCCCGGGTCGCCGAAGGTGAGCGCCTCGAAGTTCGGGTCGTGGTGTAACGGAAACTCCCCGAAGTCCCGGTGCCACTCGCCGTTCCGCTTCACGCGATCGAGATACGCCGAAAGCGCCACGTCCCGGTGGCGAAGCGTCATGTTCGCGTACCGCCGTTCTTCGGTGCTCGCGTGTTCGTCGGGAATCGGGACGTACTCGAAGCGGCCGTCCGGGTAGACCGGCGGCGTCGGCCGGGTATTGGTCGAATCGGCACCGACGCCGATCAGCAGCACGGTCATCGAGTCGTTTTCGCGCCCGAGGGTCAAACCGCTTCGCTCCGGCAACGCGTGGAACCGGGCGGACGGGCGAACCGGCCGAGCGGCCGAGCGAAGAACCACGAAGTGACGAGACGACCGGGCTGACGGGCCACGGAGCGACCCACACGACCGAGCGGACGACGCGAGCGAAGCGGTCGGATCGGCGGTGTTTAGAAGCGGTCGGATCGGCGGTGTTTAGCAAAGCGATGAAGACCGACTGGAACCGCTTTGGATGGGACTGGAAGGGGCCGGGCGTTCACGGGCGCTTCGCGCCCGTGAGCTCGGGAGAGCGAAGCTCTCCCGTAGGTCGACGAACCCCGGCGAAGTAAACACCGTAGGCAACCGAAGGGAGCCGAGGCGCGTGGTTCAAAAGGCGCGAAGCGCCTTTTGTCATTGCGGGAAATCGTCGATTTCCCGCTTGCAGTAAAAACGCTCCGCGTTTTTTCCACATTACGAGAGAGCGAAGCTCTCTCGAACGACAGCGGGCCGCGGGAGTCGACCGCTCGGGGGCTTCCGAAACGGTCTCGGTGACTCATTGATCAAAGGCTGTTACACAAAATACGCCCATCGGATCGATCACTGACTATATACCTCCGGCGGCATAAGCAGGGTCAATGGGAGGAACCGTCGCGGAAGTCGAAGTGCCCGTCGGAAGTCGAAGTGCCCGTTACGGAGTTCGCGCTCTACGAGACGTCCGAGCGACTCGGCGACGTCGGCTTCGAGGTCGAGCGCGTCGTCGCCCACGATCGGGATCACGTCATCCCGTTCGTCTGGATCAGCGCCGAACCGGGCAGCAGCGACGGCAATGGTAGCAGCAGTAACGGCGACAGTGACATCGACGCTGAAGGGATCGAAGCGGCGCTCGCCGACGACGAAAGCGTCGAGTCCTTTGGGTCGCTCGCCTCCTTCGACGGAGAGTGGCTCTACCGGATGGAGTGGGGCAGCCGCGTCGAAACCCTCGTTCGGATCTTAGTCGAGGAGGAAGGCACCGTCATGGCGGCCTCTGCGACCGGCGGGACGTGGAACCTGCGGGTGCTCTTTCCCGATCACGACGGACTCTCGCGCACACACGACTACTGCGAGGACGCCGGACTCACCTGGGACGTAAACCGTATCTACCGACTGGAGGAAGGTCGTCAGGGTCGCTTCGGGCTCACCGACAGACAACAGGACACGCTCACGGCGGCGTTCGAGCGCGGCTACTACGAGATTCCCCGGGGAACGGCCGCGAAGGACCTCGCCGAGGAGTTGGGGATCAGTCACCAGGCGCTGTCCGAACAGCTACGCCGGGCACACGGCAACCTCGTGAAAAACGCGATCGTCGTCGGTCGCGGAGCCGAAGCGGGCGAGAACCGTTCGGGCTGATTCGACCGGCCCGACCGACCAGGCTATCGGATCGACGTAGCGCGTTCGACCGAACGGAGTTTGGAGGACCCGAACGCACGGCGGCCGCGTCCTCTATCAGTATTTGTGCTAACGTCAGTCTCAGTCCCGGCGATCGGTCGCGGCCGGTGGGTCGTAAAACAGCGCGTACCCCAGCGTCACGAGCGCCGGTAGGCAGGCAACAAAGAGCGCGCCGTGGACCGACAGCGCCGACAGCCACGCCGCGATCACGCCGGCCGCGAGCAGCGACGGAATCACTAATAGGACTACGTCCGCGGGGGTGATCGTCGGCCGGCGCTCTGCGATCTCCCGGGCGATCTCGCTCGCTCGGCCGTCGAAGCGCGTCTCGGGCACCGACATCTCTTTCACCAACAGTCACTGGTGGTCGGCTCTAATTAAATCTAATGATGACTTCTCCAGGCGAGCCGGGTGCGGCTGACACTGGAACGGTTAGCTAAGCATCTAGCAACGTGTTCATGCCGTTCGAATGCACACTACTAATTCGATATAATGTTAGGCAACTTTTCCTATCTCAATCTAATAGAACGGCATCGCTCGTCGTGCGTTAGTGTCTTTTAGCAAGCTTCTCAATTGTGGCTAATGAACGAGGTACAGAAGGTTATTCTCTTATTCATGAGAGATGTGACTATTCCAGAGCAGACAATCACTCTAGATATCCTGAGCAGCAACTTAGATATCGACATCCGGGATTTTCATCTTCATTCTCT
>PXRY01000005.1 GCA_003022925.1 Halobacteriales archaeon QS_8_65_32
GCGGGCAACGCACCGGATTTATATTCGCCGACCGCCCAGCACCGAGTATGGGTCAGACGATCACCGAAAAGATTCTGAGCGATCACCTCGCGGACGGCGACCTCACGCCGGGCGAGGAGGTCGGCATCGAGATCGATCAGGTCCTCACACAGGACACTACTGGTACCTTGGTATGGCTCCAGTTCGAGGCGCTCGGCCTCGACGAGGTCCAGACCGAACTCGCCGCTCAATACTGCGATCACCAGACCTACCAGTTCGACTTCAAAAACAGCGACGACCACCGCTTTCTCCGATCGGCCGCGGGCACCTTCGGGGCCCATTTCTCCCGGCCGGGCAACGGCATCTGTCACAACGTCCACCGGGAGAACTTCGCCGCGCCCGGAAAGACTCTCTTGGGATCGGATTCGCACACTCCGACCCCAGGAGGGATGGGGCAACTCGCGATCGGCTCGGGGGGACTCGACGTCGCCGTTGCGATGGGCGGCGGGCCCTACTACATCGAAATGCCAGAAGTCGTGAACGTCCGCCTGGAGGGTGAACTCCCCGAGTGGGCGACCGCAAAGGACGTCATCCTCGAACTGCTACGCCGCCTGTCCGTGAAGGGTGGCGTCGGGAAGATCTTGGAGTACACCGGTCCCGGCGTGGAGAACCTGAGCGTGCCCGAACGGATGACGATCACCAATATGGGCACGGAGTTGGGCGCGACCTCCTCGGTGTTCGGCACCGACGACCGGACGCAGAAGTACCTGGACAAACTCGGCCGCGGCGATCAGTTCGTTTCCCTCGCACCCGACGACGACGCCGAGTACGCCGACGAGATCACGGTCGATTTGGGTGACCTCGAACCGCTCATCGCCCAGCCGTCGATGCCGGACAACGTCGTGCCGGTTAGCGAGGCGACGGGCCAGTCGGTCGATCAGGTCATCGTCGGCTCGTGTACCAACGGCGCGTACGAGGACATCTTGCCCGCAGCGAAGATGCTCGAAGGTCGCGAGATCAACAAGAAGACCGAGATGATCGTCGCGCCCGGTTCGAAACAGGCCTCCGAACTGCTCGCCCGTCAAGGCTGGACGGCCGAACTGATGGCCGCCGGCGTCAACTTCTCCGAAGCCACCTGTGGAGCCTGCATCGGCATCGGCCACGTTCCCGCTTCGGATTCGGTCTCGCTGCGAACCTTCAACCGCAACTTCGAGGGTCGCTCGGGCATCGAGGACGACTCGGTGTACCTGTGCTCCCCGGAGGTCGCCGCTGCCTCGGCGCTCGCGGGCGAGATCGTCGATCCCCGGGACCTGGCCGCGGAACTCGGCGATCTCGACGCCCCAGGCTTCGAACTCCCCGACGAGTACAACGGCTCGAAGGCCGACCTCATCGCACCCGACGAGACGGTCGACGACGGCCTCGTCAAAGGCCCGAACATCGGTGACGTACCGCTGAAGGACCCGCTCGAAGAGCACCTCGCCGGACCGACTTTGCTGAAGATGGGGAACAATATCACGACCGACCATATCATCCCCGCGACTCAGGACATCCTGATGTACCGGTCGAACATCCCGAAGCTCTCCGAATTCACCCTGAGTCGGGTTGACGAGGAGTTCGCCCAGCGCGCGCTCGACTCCGACGGCGGCTTCCTCGTCGCAGGCGAGAACTACGGGCAGGGCTCTTCCAGGGAACACGCCGCGCTGTGTCCGATGTACCTCGGCGTCGAAGGGGTGCTCGCTCAGTCGTTCGCCCGGATCCACAAGGCGAACTTGTTCAACTTCGGCCTGTTGCCCCTGGAAATCGACGACGAGACCCACGATCGCATCGAGGAGGGCGACGACATCGAGATCGTCGACGACGTGGCGGGCGCAGTGCGGTCAGGTGCGGAGGAGTTCACCATCCGCGTGAACGACGACTGGGAGGCAACGGGCGTGCTCAAGGCCTCCCAGCGCGAACGCGAAATCCTCGCCGACGGCGGGAAGCTGCCCCACACCCGCTCCAAGCAGGAGGGCGGGGCGGCGACCGCCGACGACTAAGACCGACTTTTTTCTGGGGTCCTCGCTCGCTCCCTCACTTCGTTCGGTCGCTCGCTGCGAGCCCAGTAAAAACCTCGAGTAAAAAGCCGCTCGCTCGCGGGGCGGCTGCCGGTGCTACCGCGACCGTATCGTCCCGCACCGTCACCGGATGCTGGGTTCCGTGTGCGGCGGCGACCCTCCAATACAGATAGGGACCAGCTATTAGCCCGAAGGACACTCGCAAAGGAGTGGGCTGTCAGAATACTACCAGGTCAGGAACTCCGGGTATTGCAACCTGAGGGTGGAGCCACCGACCACAGCCCACGTTCCGACTTCCCGGGCGACGCGTCCACTCGATCGAACAACCTGCCGAGCAGCGTGCACACACCTCGGTTCAAACCGATTCGGGCGATCGGTCGACCAGAAGAAAGGGATTTGGCCGAGCGCCCAAGCCCGACATAGGCGCCATTCGGGTGGGACTGGAAGGGGCCGGGCGTTCACGGGCGCTTCGCGCCCGTGAGCTCGTGAGAGCGAAGCTCTCCCGTAGGTCGGCGAGCCCCGGCGAAGCAAGCACCACAGCGAGGCGAAGTCGTTCGAAAGGCGCGAGGCGCCTTTTGAACGACAGCGAGCCGCGGGAGTCGACCGTCCGGGGGCTTCCTAAGCAGTCTTGCCAACTCATTTCTGCAAGAGTACTAAGCTAAGCACTATCTCAGGGAGCGCCCGCAGAGTTATTCGGGTCGGCCGGGTAGGGCAGGTATGCCACGAGCAAGCGTGATCGGCGTCGGGATGACGCCCTTCGGCGTTCACGAGGCGACGCTACCCGAACTGTTCGCCGAAGCCGCCTTCCCTGCGTTCGACGACGCAGGGATTTCGGCGGGCGAGATCGATGCACTGTATTTCGGCAACGCGATGGGCGGCCAGACCGAGAACGACACCCACCTCGCGCCGACGCTCACCTCACACGTCGGCCTCGCTGGCGTCCCCGCACAGCGCTTCGAGGACGCCTGTGCGACCTCCTCGAACGCCTTCAAACACGCCGTCGAGGCCGTCGAAGCCGGACTGCACGACACCGTGCTCGTCGGTGGGGTCGAACGCTGTACGCCGGAAACCGGTCTCGGGACCGGCGCGATGACGCGGATCTTTGCGAGCGCCTCCCATCGCCAGTACGAACAGCCCTCCGGGCTCACCTTCCCCGGCGTCTTCGCCCTGCTCACCAAACGGCACATGTACGAACACGGCACGACCGACGAGCAGTTGGCCCACGTCGCCGTGAAAAATCACGCGAACGGCACGCTGAACCCACGCGCGCACTTCGGCCGGGACGTCACGACCGACGACGTGCTCGACAGCCCGACCGTCGCCGACCCGTTTCACCTGTTCGACTGCTGTCCGTTTTCCGACGGCGCGGCCGCGGCGATCGTGACGAGCGCCGATACGGGAGCGAGTTTCGACGGCGACGGCGTGGCCGTCACGGGCATCGGCCACGCGACCGACGTCGTCCCGCTCGCGGACAAAACTCACCCCTCGACCACCCAGGCCGCCCGCGACGCCGCCGCGGAAGCCTACGAGCAGGCCGATACCGACGGGACGGTGATGGATCTCGCGGAGGTCCACGACTGCTTTACCGGCGCGGAAGTCATGGCATCTGAAGCCCTCGGCTTGGTCGAAACCGGCGACGGCGGCCCGGCCGCCGCCGAGGGCCGGACGAGCCTGGAGGGTGAAATCCCGATCAACCCCTCGGGCGGGCTCAAGGCGAAGGGCCACCCGATCGGCGCGACGGGCGTTGCACAGATCGTCGAGTTGACCGAACACCTCCGCGGGGAGGCTAACGATCGACAGGTCGACGACGCGACAAAAGGGGTTGCCCACAACTTAGGTGGGGACGCCGCGACGACCGTCGTCACCGTCATGGAGGCCGGGACATGAGCGAAACGGAAGAAGTCGAACGGTCCAGCGACGACGGCGATGGCGATGACCGCCTGACCTATCGCGAATGGGCGGCGGCGTTGCGCGAGGGCACCCTATTGGGCCAGGAGTGCAGCAAGTGCGGTCACGTCACCGCCGCGCCGAAGGCCGCCTGCGCGCAGTGTGGCGATCGCGAAATCTCGACTACGAAGCTCGACACCGAGGGCGAGGTGCATTCAGTAACGACGATTGCAGTACCTCCGGAGCGGTTCGAAGGCGACTACCAGGTGGCGCTCGTCGATCTCGGCGCGGGACGGGTGTTGGCGCGGATCGACGGTGGAAGGGAGACGGTCGAGATCGGCGACCGGGTACAGTTCACCAACGCGATGGAAGCGGATGGCCATCCGGCACCGGTATTCGAACCAACCGAGGGATAGCGGGACCCCGTCACCTCGCTTCGATCCGCAGGTGCTCGGCGAACACCGGGATCGTCCGCGAGAACGTCTCGTCTTCGAGCGAGACCGCCGCGTCGACCGATCGCGGGGCGTCGCGAATGAGACGGGACAGCGAAGTTGTCGGCGTGGTGTCGGTTCCATTAGCTTGCAAGTACGTCGCAACGTCGAGTCGAACGACCGAGGAATCCGACGAGAAGAACCCTGGCGAGTCGCCGATCGCCGAATTGAACTCGCCGGTTCCGAGACGGGTTACGGTCGCCTCGCGAACGCGGCGAAGACCGACTTGGGCGCACTGGATCGACGCCCACTCCTCGAAGGAACTCGTCTCGAACAGTGCCGGACCGTCGCTGTCTTCGGCCGTGACGACCCGAACTGTGTCGTTCGCCGGGAAGTACCTGAACCCGTCGTCGTACCCCGACGCGTCGGTGAGCGACGTCTCGGCGGCGACCGGTTCGCCCCGACAACGGACCGGTTTCGAGCGGGAGGGAGCGTCCGTTCGGGAAGCGCGCGTCTCGGGAGACCCCATGGGCGCGCTCTCGGCGACACAGCCCGAGAGACCGATTCCGGCCGCTACGGCGAGAAACGTTCGACGATTCACGTTCGTGGTTGCGAACGACGAAGCAAATCCCTTGTGCGCTGATCAACGCTCGAAACGACGGTCGCGTGTTCCGTTTCAGTCGCTCCGGTCGATTTCTCGGGTCCTCGCCGCCAGTCTACTCGCTTCTGCTGAGGATATCCCCGTCTAGAAGAGGTACAGTCAGCCGTCGTGCGCCCTACAACTATCAGCGAATCCGAGAGAGACGTCCGGCGCGGAGCTTAGAACCCGTATCGCTTGTGAGTACTTCCGCCCACGCCGTGTCAGAGGCGTTCGACCTCGGCTGGATCGAAGTGCTACGGGCCGAGAGCCGGGTCGAACAGCGGTTGCACCCTTCCCGGCGACCTGAACTGATCCTCTTTCGAGCGTCCGACGAGTGGGGCGGACGGAAGCCGGCAAAGCGTGCAAGGAACTACCACACAATACATTTGTGTAAGTGTTTTATGATTGTATGCATGAAACCGAGGCGCACGATCGTCCGTCTCGGAGCGACTGTCCCCGACGGGTAGAGCACGCTAACAGCCAGACGTCGATCCGATCTTCCTGAGCGTAGCCGGTCGCTCGGATCATGGCATCTGTCACGCGTATCCTAACAACAATCTTATGAGAACGAGTTGGAAAGTGCCGATATGGTATGCCTTGTCATCCACTGTGTCGAGTGCGGGTGGGCCGCGAGCACCGAAGATTGCACCAGGGCGAACAGGCCGAGGCCGTGGTCGAACACCACATCATAACCGGCCACGCCATTGGCGACGTCCGGGCTGCAGGCGAGGACCCGGCGACGGGATGGACAGATGAATGGCCGCCGCCTGGAGAAGATTAGTGGCCATCCGTGACTGGCTATCCGCGAGACGCCCCAGGCGGTGAGAGGGCAAGCATGAACGCTCAGCGGACGTTGACCTCGTGCTCAGCTCGGTGGACGACCTCGACGTGGGGCGTCGATAACGCCTCCGCGAGTTCATAGACGCCGGATACCTCGAACGTGTTTTCGTGGACGAATCCGACGTTGCGAAGTTCCTCGACACCGCTCTAGTCGGCCTCCTTCGGCTGGCTCTCGACGACGAGGTCGTGTTCGTCTGACTCCCAGGCGAATTCAACAGTCGTTCTCGGCTCGACACGTAGTGTTCGGGGATCGTAAGTAAGTTCGCCGCCCGAACCGACAACGACGCGCTCGGTGTCGTCGGGTTCCGTTGAGTCATCGCTGCTCTCGGATCGTTGTGCGATCCGTCGTGCTCGCTGCAACCCCACGCCGGTACAGCCAGCGAGGAGGCCGGCACCGGCCGCCCGTCGATGAGGAATCGTCTTCGATACATACCAGTTACGTACTCCAACTCGCAATTGCCGCCACTATAGTGTGCGATCGCAGGTGATTCCCGGCGCGTGGGAACCCCGGCAAAGCATATACCGTCGACGGCTCGATATATTAGATCGTGTGCCGGGTGAGAGAAAGCGCACTGCACTGGATCATCGGGGACGATCGAGCGGACGAGAGCGGGGTAGTAGGTGAAACGAGTGGCGAACGAGACGGAAGGCGGCGACTCGGTCGATACCGAGACCGTACTCGACGCGCTCGGGGATCCCGACTGCCGGTTACTCTTAGACTACCTGGCCGAACCGATGACAGCAGGCGAGCTCACCGAGGTGTGTAACACGCCCCAATCGACGACCTATCGGAAGCTTCGAACACTCACCGATGCCGGCCTCGTCGAGGAATTGGCGAACCTTCAGCGAGCCAACGGCGCGAGCCGGTACGCGATCGCCTTCGAGCGCGTGGCCATTGAACGCGAGGGAACGAGTGGACTCGGTATCGACATCATCACGCGCGAGCGCAGCGCCAAGGAGCGTCTCGCGGCGATGTGGTCACAAATGCGCGAGGGGACCTGACGTGGCCACAGAGACCTCGATCTCGGCGGCGATCGTCGCGGTGAAAGCGGTCACCTTCGTCCTCGGCGCGCTCGTCACTTACCTCGCGTTCAAGGCCTATCGGCAGACGGGAGCGTCGTCGCTCCAGGCGCTTGCGATCGGCTTCGGAGTCGTGACGCTCGGGTCGGCGCTTGCCGGCGTTGCCCACCAGCTGTTGGGGGTATCGCTGCCGGTCGGCGTCTTCGTCTAAAGCCTGCTGACCGCCGTCGGCTTCGCCGTTATCACCTACTCGCTGTACGCCGGCTGACGCCCACCGGTCGAAGCGACGGTTGCGCTACTCGGGCACGGTGTTCGTTGTCCGTGCTCGGGTTACTCGACCGGCACTTCGACGAGCGTCATCCGGTCGGCGGGCACGACCTCCTGGAGGGTTTCGTCGAGTTCGGCCCAGTTCTCGGGACGATAGCCGTCGATCCCGAAGCTCTCGGCGAAGGCCACGAAGTCGGGGTTCGTGAGGTGGGTTCCGGTACTCTCGCCGCGGCTGTCGGTCTGTTGTTCGGAAATGAGCCCGTAGTCGTCGTCATTGAATACGAGGACCGTGAAGCCACAGCCCAGCCGGGTCGCCGTCTCGATCTCAGCGGCGTTCATCAGGAATCCGCCGTCGCCGGTCGCCGCTACGACGTCGGAATCGGTTACCAGGTCGGCGGCGACCGCACCTGGCACCGAGATCCCCATTGTCGCGAGCCCGTTCGAGATCAGACAGGTGTTCGGTTCGTACGTCGGGTAGTTCTTCGCGATCGCCATCTTGTGACTGCCGACGTCCGAGATCAGGACGTCCGCGTCGGCCATCACCTCCCGGAGGATCGGCAGCGTCCCGCGAACCGAGAAGGGCGCGCCGGAATCGGTATCGGTGCCGGAATCGGCGTCGGCATTGGCATCGGTGTCGATGCCGGCATCAGTGTTGGTGTCGGCGTCAATCCCGGGTTTCGAGAACACCTCGCTCGCGAGCGACTCGCGCAGGTCGGCGTACCATTCTCGGTCGGTGCGGACTCCCTCACAGGCGGTTTCGAGTTCGCGGATGGCCGCCCCGATGTCACAGACGACCTCGACGTGGGGATTGTAGTGTTCGTAGACCTCCGCCGGCTCGAAGTCGAGGTGGATGATCCGTTTGTCCTTGTCGGGATTCCAGTTCTCGGGGTCGTGTTCGGCGATGTCGTAGCCGACCGCGCATACGACGTCCGCGCGCTCGATCGCTTTGTCGGCTTGGTCCGCAGAACCCGAATCGAGCGTGAGCAGCGAGCGCTCGTCCGCATCCGAGACCGCCCCCTTGCCCATGTACGTCGCGACGACGGGTATGTTCGTGTTCGAGACGAACGAGCGGAGCCGCTCGGAGGAGCGCGTTCTGACCCCGCCGTTGCCCGCGAGCACGAGCGGCCGGTCGGCGTCCGTGAGCAACGCAGCAGCGCGGGAAATCGACTTCGCGTCGGGGCTCGGCCGCCGGACCCGGTTTCTCGGCGGGAGCGGGCGCTCGTCTGCGTTCTCGGCGGCGACGTCCTCGGGGAACTCGACGTGGGTCGCGCCGGGTTTCTCGTGTTCGGCGAGTTTGAACGCCTTGCGGATCGATTCGTGGATGATCGCGGGTTCGGTGAACTGGGTGTTCCACTTCGAGACCGGCTCGAACATGTCGACGATATCGAGGTGCTGGTGGCTTTCCTTATGCAGGCGTTCGAGCCCGCCTTGACCGGTGATCGCCACCAAGGGACTCCTATCGAGGTGAGCGTCGGCAACGCCAGTCAGGAGGTTCGTCGCGCCCGGGCCCAACGTCGAGAGACAGACCCCCGCGTCGCCGGTGAGGCGGCCGTGGACGTCGGCCATGAAGGCCGCGCCCTGTTCGTGGCGCACTGGCACGAAAGTAATCGTTGAGTCGCGTAAGGAAAAGAGGACGTCCTCTAACTCCTCGCCCGGGAGGCCAAAGACGTACTCGACGCCCTCGACTTCGAGACACCGCACTAAGAGGTCGGCTCCGGTCTGCATGTGACCGCCTACGTCGAGGGCGCTCATTAGTCCACTGCCGACTCCCGCCGCCCCGCTTGCTCGCTCGGGATCGGTGGGAAGCGAGGACCGTCGAAACTATCGAAAATCGCGGTATCGTCGATCGCGCGGCTCGCGGGGCGGAGTGCTGGCGTTCGTGCGAAAGGCGGTGCGTGAAGGGGGAGAACGCGTCTCAGTCGGTATCGGCCGCCGGGTTCGAATCCCCGAACGGATCGGTGTCCGTTTCCCCTCCCGGTCCCGGCGTCGGCGCGGTCGTGCCCGGTGTCGAGTCGGGAGCGTTCGCCCCGGTGGGCGTCGGGGAATCGGGAACGCCGCGTACGGGAACGCCCCGGGAGCGAAGCGCCGTCTCCATCCGCGCGGCCGTCACGCCGGCGTGGCGGGCGGCCTGCTCGATCGTAAGGGTCTCGCCGCGGTACAGCGTGATCGCCTGGTTCAAAGCGTGTAGATGCATGAGCTACACTACCTTTACTTGACTACCACTATGTAAACCTATCGAACCAAAGTGCAGTGATATCGGTCCGAACAAAGAGATTTGAGCGCCGTTTGTATGGATATAGATCTCGAAAGTTGAATATCGATACTACCACCGCTGCAGTGGCGACGGCCGACGGACGGCGGGCGGACGACAGTGAACACTGGAGGTGGATGGTGGGCAACGAGCGCGTTAGCGTCGGCGTCAGTCGGCGTTCGCGTGTTGGACCCAGACGGTCTTTCTGTTCACGAACTCGTAAGTACCGTGTTGAGCGAGTTCCCGGCCATAGCCCGAGTCCTTGACCCCACCGAAGGGGAGTCGGGGGTCGGACTTCACTAACTGATTGACGTAGGCCATCCCCGCCTCGAACTCGCGGGCGACGCGCTCGCCTCGCTCCAAGTCCTCGGTCCAGACCGAAGCCCCGAGCCCGTAGTCAATGTCGTTCGCGACCTCGATCGCTTCTTCCTCGTCCGCGACCGAAAAAACCGCTGCGGAGGGCCCGAAGACTTCTTCGCAGGCCGACGCCGAGTCGTGTGGGACGCCCGTGAGCACCGTCGGCGGGTAGTAAAAGCCCTCGCGGTCGAGCGGTTCGCCGCCGAGTTCGCAGGTCGCGCCCGCCTCGACGGTGCGTTCGACCTGTTCGTGGAGGTCTTCGACGAGATCCTCCCGAGCCTGGGGACCGATATCGGTGTCCTCGTCGGCCGGGTCGCCGACGTCGAGGGCGTCCATCTCGTCGATGAACCGATCGAGGAAGTCGTCGTAGACCGCCTCGTGGACGATGAAGCGCTTGGCCGCGATACAGGACTGACCGGAGTTGAGCGTCCGGGCCTGTGCGCCGACCGTCGCAGCGGCGTCGAGATCGGCGTCGTCCAGTACGACGAAGGGGTCGTTGCCGCCGAGTTCCAGTACGGAAGGTTTGATCTCGCTGCCGGCGGTTTCGGCGACCGCGCGGCCGGCGGGCTCGCTGCCGGTGAGCGTCGTGGCCTTCAGCCGGTCGTCGCGGATGATCCCCTCGATCGGGTCCGAGGAGACGATCAGCGACTGGAAGACCCCTTCTGGGTAGCCCGCTTCGAGCAGGACGTCCTCGATCGCCTGCGCACAGCCGGGGACATTGGAGGCGTGTTTGAGCAAGCCGACGTTGCCCGCGGTGACGTGCGGGGCGATGAAGCGAAACACCTGCCAGAACGGAAAGTTCCAGGGCATAACGGCGAGTACCGGCCCGAGCGGCTCGTAGGAGACGAACGTCCGAGTCTCGGGATCGCTACCGATCACCTCGTCGGCGAGGAACTCGTCGGCGCGTTCGGCGTAGTACTCACAGACCCACGCGCACTTCCCGACCTCCGAACGCGCCCCGGAGATCGGTTTTCCCATCTCACGGGTCATCAGTTCGGCGTACTCGTCTTCGTTCTCGCGAAGCACGTCGGCGGCCGCGCCGATCAGTTCCTGACGCTCGCCGATCGGCCGCCCGGACCACGACTCGAAGGCCTCGCTCGCGCGATCGAGTGCGGCGTCTACTGCCTGCTCGGAGTCGTCGTCGATCGGTTCGAGCGCCTCGCCGGTGGCGGGGTTGGTGCGCTCCATACGACTTCTCACTCGACCGGATCGAATGTACCTTTGGCCTGCACCGACGGCGGTGTCCAGTTACGCGACGAAGACCGACGGCAACTGCTTCGGGGGGACTAGAAGGGGCCGACCGCGTTCACGAGAGTGAAGTGGTCCAAGAGAGCGGAGCTCTCTTGTCATGCCGAGAGACGCGAAGCGTCTCTCGTAG
>PXRY01000006.1 GCA_003022925.1 Halobacteriales archaeon QS_8_65_32
CGACCTCCGCGAATCGGTGGGGATGTACGACACTGGCCGCTTCAATTACCACCTCACCGAACTCCGCGGACGGTTCGTCCGCGAGACGGGTGCGGGATAGGAACTCGGCTACGCCGGCGAACGGGTGGTACTGGCGGCCGCCGATCTCGATCCGGAGGGGGCATCGGCGCTCGCCGAGCAAGCGAGCATCGATGACGGATGTCCTGTCTGTGACGAAGTGGACTGTGGACGCGTAGTCCACGTCCATTTCTCTAAAGCCTGAGCAGCAGCCGAATTCGTACGCGATCGCTTCTTACTGCCCGTCTGCCAGCAACTCCGTTTCTACAACACACGAAGCAGTGCGAGCGAGAGCGACCTACTAAGGGTCGATACGTCTATGCGCTATCGTCGACCGGTTCAAACGTCCTCTCGTCGTTATCAGCCCACCGGAAGCTTATGCGACACAGTGCTCTCATCGGGGTATGATCGAAACGGCGACGGACGCCGACACCGCTGCCCTCAAGTCGTATCTCTCGGAGCGATTGGGAACGACGGTGACCGGTACCGAGGTGCTCCACGAGGGACTCAACCTGTCGCTCGCGATCTCGACCGATGGGAACGACTGGGCGTACGTTCTGCGCCGGCCGAAGGAGTTGCGACGGACGAGTCCGTTCGACGACCTGAGGCACGAATACGGACTGCTACGGGAACTCGACACCACTGCGATCCCTACCCCAACTCCGGTGCTGTTCTGCGAGGACGATTCGGTCGTCGGCGAGCCGCTTTTCCTGACTACCTATCTCGGCGGCGCGGCGATCCGGCTGGGTTCGGAATTACCCGAACCGTTTCAGGACCCGCAGTCGCGCTGGAGCGTTGCCACCGACCTGATCGATACGCTCGCCGCGATCCACTCGCTCGACGCCGTGCCGTTCGAGGACGTCTGTGAACGTCGATCCCCACGCGAAGGGGTCGCTCGGACCGCCGAGCGGCTTGACGAGGCGACGAGCGTGACGGGTCACGAACTCCCGGCGCTTCGATCCGTTGAGGAGTGGCTCCGGCGAAACGCCCCCTCGGACTCGACGGTTGCCCTGGTCCATGGCGATTTCAGGCCGAGCAACGTGTTGTTCGCGGGGACGGACCGACCCGAGATTTCCGGAGTGCTCGACTGGGAGACCGCTTTCCTCGGCGATCCGCTGACCGACCTCGGCTACCTCTTACTTCGCTGGCGGGACGACGGCGACCCGACGCCGCCGCTCGACGACCTCGAAGCGAAGTATCCGGAGGCGGAGGTGATAGGGGAACTGCGGGACGCGAACGAGAACGGACTGAGCCCCTTCACGTCGAAGTCCGGCAGCCCCGACAGACGGGAACTGGTCTCTCGCTACGGGGACCGAACGGGTATAGATTTCTCGAACGAGCGGTTCTACCGGGCGTACGCGGCCTTCGGGCTCGCGACGGTGTGGGAAGACCTCCACCGACATCGCATCGAAGCCGGGGCGGCGTCCTCCTCGAAGCCGATCTGAATCGAACACGTGTCGATGATCACCGACAGCATCGTTAGCGGGGAGTTCCGGCTGTGAGAAGACTCCTCGTCGGGGTTCTCGGCGCGAGCGTCAGCAACGGTCGCCCTCATGGAGCGCGCTGAGGTCGCCGTACCGCACGAGCCGCTTTCAGTACCTCAGTCGGTTCGAACCCAATCCGTCCGAACTCCGTGTCGCCACTGAGAGTGCCGTCACTGTAGTCCGATCGAACGTATTACCGACCGATCAGCAGTGAACGCGATCGCTTACTTCCAGACGATGCCATCGAACTCCCCGACGAGAACCGTCTCGTCCCCCTCGTTTTCGAGAATGGCCGTCCCGTCTGCCGGCGGAAGTCGAAGACCATCTCCCGGGCGAGGTATTCGAGGTCGCCGCCGATCTTCGTCGGGATGGTGGCCGTGAGCAGCCCCTGGACGACCAGCCGGCCTTCCTCGTCCGGGTCGGTGTGGATCGACTGCTCGTCGCCCGAGATCTCGCCGAAGCGCCGGACGTCCTCGGGCGTGAACGTCCGTTCGTGCATATAAGTGTCACCGATCGTCGGTTCGTCAGTCGTCCCCGACTCGTTGTCGCTCATGCCGATACCTTCCGAGGGCCAGGTCTTCAGCGTACTCCTCGGTCACGGACCGCAGTCGGTTCCGAAGAGGGTGAATACCGTCAGTATGTCCCGCCCTTCCCGGAGTAGCGGTTCGGCTCGTGGAATGCGGTGATCGCAGCGGAATTCGAGTCAAACGGGGAGGAACGGAGCCTGCGAGCGCCTCGGGTTCGCTCGCCGGTCCGATGCGGACCACCGGTTCGGCGACCGACCCCGCGAGACCGCCCGCCTTCGCCAGCGTTTAGACGGCGATGGCCTTAGGATAAGTATGAGCACGCCGACGACCGCGGTACGGCCGATTTCCGACCGGCTCGACGATCCCGAGGCGGCCCGCGAAAGCGGGCGAACGAAGATCGAGTGGGCGCGCGCCCACATGCCGATCCTCGCCGCGTTGCGCAACGAAGGCGACCTCGGCTTCTCGAACACCCGGATCGGTATGGCAATGCACGTCGAAGCGAAGACCGCCGTCCTCGCCGAAACCCTCGCCGAGGCCGGCGCAGAGGTCGCGATCACCGGCTGTAATCCCCTCTCGACCCACGACGACGTGAGCGCCGCCCTCGATGCTCACGAGCGGATCACCTCCTACGCGCAGCGCGACGTCGACGACGAGACGTATTACCACGCGATCGACGCCGTGATCGACTCCGAACCGACCGTCACAGTGGACGACGGGGGCGATCTCGTCTTCCGAATCCACGAGGAGCGCCCCGAACTGCTCGACTCGGTTCTCGGCGGCTGTGAGGAGACTACCACAGGCGTCACGAGGCTGCGGGCGATGGCCGCCGACGACGCGTTGCAGTACCCGATGTTCGCGGTGAACGACACGCCGATGAAGCGGCTGTTCGACAACGTCCACGGGACCGGCGAATCGGCGCTCGCGAACATTGCGATGACGACGAACCTGTCGTTCGCGGGCAAGAACGTCGTCGTCTCGGGCTACGGCGACGTCGGCCGCGGGGTCGCGAAGAAGGCCGACGGCCAGAACGCGAGCGTGATCGTCACCGAGGTCGACTCCCGCCGGGCGCTCGAAGCCCACATGGAAGGCTACGACGTGATGACGATGGCCGAAGCCGCGGCGATCGGCGACGTCTTCGTGACGACGACCGGCAACCGCGACGTGATCACCGCAAAACACTTCGAACGGATGAAAGACGGCGTGCTGCTCGCGAACGCGGGCCACTTCGACATCGAGATCGACCTCGACGCACTGGCCGATCTCGCCGTCGATACCCGAGAGGTCAGACCCGGCGTGCGCGAGTACGAACTCCCCGACGGCCCGCGGCTGAACGTCTTGGCCTCCGGTCGACTGGTGAACCTCGCGGGCCCGCTTTCGCTCGGCCATCCCGCCGAAGTCATGGACCAGTCCTTCGCGATCCAGGCGGTGTGCGTGCGCGAACTGGTCGAAGGCGGGAGCGACGGCGGTAATGGAGTCGAGGGAAGCGACGAAAGCGAAGGGAGACGGACGTACGACGCGGGCGTTCACGACGTCCCCGACGATCTTGATCGGGAGGTCGCAGAAATCAAACTCGCGACCGAAGGGATCGAGATCGACGCGCTGTCGGACGAACAGACCGAATACCTCGGCTCGTGGGACCACGGCACGTAAATCTCACAAACCGTCTTTGCTTCAGAGGATAGTTTCCCCGGATATCTCTTCGTACGGCACTGTCTAGTTGAGCAGTCGATGACCTACGATTTACTGTAACTGATTTCCAGGATAGGACGTTTGAGAGCCTATGCTGTCGAAACTACGATCCAGCGTAGACAAAATTACTGTAATCTGCCGATT
>PXRY01000007.1 GCA_003022925.1 Halobacteriales archaeon QS_8_65_32
GCCGTGTCGACGGTTCGGTAGCCCATACCCGAGTTCAGCGTTCGACTGATCAAAAAAGGTAGCGTGCCGTCCCGTTCGGCTGTCCCATCACGTTCGATTGTCCTGTTCCATCCGGCTCTCCGGTCCCGCTCGGTTCCATCCTGTTCCCGCTCTTGGGAGCACGCTCGCACCGGTGTGAGTTCCTCTGGCGACCGGTTGGGGTGCTCGCGGTTTCGACAGGGGACGCAATCGTTAATATTCCGTGGTGACTGGCGGCGAACACCGAACGGTTCCAATGGAGGCCTGGCTTCGCGTGGCGATGGCGGTCGTCCTCGTCTTCGCCCCTTCGGTCCTGTTCGTGCTGCTATATCGCGGACTGGTACGGCTCCAGGACCAGGAGCTGATCGCCCGCTTGGCCGAGGCGGGCCATCTCGACGCCGCGTCGGTCGAGGGTCTCGACGGCACCAGCGACGACGACCGGGATATCGGGGATAGCGAGCGAGAGCGACGGCAGACGGGTACGTCCGGTCGGAACGCCACGGTCGACGGGCGTCGGGCGGCTTTTCTCAGAGAACGCGGCGGACCGGAATCGCGCTCGACGACGGCCCATCGCGCCGATAGCGAGTCCCCCGAACGCGGCCGGCCGGCCAACGGAGCTCCCGACGCTCGGGACGTCGCTCCCTGTCCGGAGTGTGGCAGCGAAAACGCCATGGAGTTCGGGCTCTGTTGGAACTGCTTGGAGTGGATCGAGGGGTAGTGTCTGAGTCTAATTGAGTTTGATAGCTATCTGGATCGTTTAGGAAGCCCCGGGCGTTCACGGGCGCGAAGCGCCTGTTAGCTCAGGAGAGCTTCGCTCTCCCGTTGCTCGACTCGGGGGGCTCGTCGCGCGCGTTCGCTCGCTTACGTGCTTACGTCGCCCGCCTTCGTCGAGCGTGAGGTCGGCGGAGCCGACCTCGGAACCCGTGGCGGCGAAGCCGCCACGCGCCCGGCCCCTTCCAGTCCCACCCGAACAACTCGTGGCTGCGTCCGTCACTCAGCTATCGTTGTCGGCTGGAGCGATCCCGGTCGTCGAGCGACATGGCATGCTCGTATCCACCGATCCAGCACTGATCGCGTTTGACTTAAGCCGCTCGTGTGCCACCGGTGGGTATGAGCCGCCAGCAGGACTTAGGGATCACCGAAAGCAAGGAACATAGTCCCGGCGAGTGGTACGCCGAAGTCGTCCGGAAGGCGGGCCTCGCGGACTACGCGCCGATGGGCGGGTTCATCGTGACCCGCCCCCGAGGGTACGCCCTCTGGGAAGCCATCAAGAGCTATCTCGACGACCAGTTCAAGAGTACGGGGGTCGAAAACGCCTACTTCCCGCTGTTCATCCCCGAGAACTACTTAGAACGTGAAAAGGAGATCGTCGAAGGGTTCGACCCCGAAGTGGCGTGGGTCACCCATGGCGGGCACAACGAGTTAGAGGAACGACTCGCCGTCCGCCCGACCTCCGAGAGCATCATCGCGCCCTTCATCAGCCGGTGGGTCCGGAGCCACCGCGATCTCCCCCTCCGAGTCAATCAGTGGTGTTCGGTCGTGCGCTGGGAGGCAACGGACACCAAGCCCTTCTTCCGCACGAAGGAGTTCCTCTGGCAGGAAGGTCACACCGCCCACCGCGATCACGAGGGGGCGTGGGAGGAGACGATGCTCCGACTCGACCAGTACGAGTCAGTGTTCACCGATCTGCTGGCCATCCCGATCCTCCGCGGACGGAAACCCGACCACGACAAGTTCCCCGGTGCACACACGACGACGACGATCGAGGCGCTGATGCCCGACGGCAAATCGGTCCAGAGCGCGACCTCACACCACTTGGGTCAGACCTTCGCGGAGGCCTTCGGGATAACCTACGTCGACGAGGACGAGAACGAGCACCTGAGTTACACCACCTCGTGGGGCCTGTCTTGGCGCGCGTTGGGGGCACTGATCATGACCCATTCGGACGGCCAGGGCCTCTCGTTGCCGCCTGCGATCGCCCCCACGCAGGTCGTCGTCGTGCCGATCTGGCAGGAAGACTCCCGCGCCGAAGTACTCGATTACGCCGACGGCGTGGCGACGAATCTCGACGACGCCGGTTTCAGCGTCGAGTTCGACGACCGCGACGAGCGCAATCCCGGCTTCAAGTTCAATGAGTGGGAGCTGAAGGGTGTGCCTCTGCGGATCGAGATCGGCCCGAACGAGGTCGAAGACGACGAAGTCACCCTCGTTCACCGCCCCGACAGCGCGTCGACGGTCGAGAACCGCGCGGACCTCGCCGAGACGGTTCGCGACGAAATGGACGAGATCGAAGCGAAACTGTACGTCGCGGCCGAAGCGAACCTCGAAGAGAACGTCCGCGACGCGGACGCCAGAAACGAGATCCTGGGAACGATCGGCCAACACGGCGGCTACGTCCGCACGCCGTGGTGTGGCGACGAGGCGTGTGAAACCGAGATCAAAGACCAGATCGCAGCGGAGATCGTTCTGGTGCCCTTCCCCGACGACGAGGACAAACACCTGGGCTCGGTGCTCGCCGGCGAAGCCGACTGTGCGATCTGTGGCGAGAAAGCGGTCGAAACGGCCTACTTCGCGAAGAACTACTAGCGACGAGGGCCTGAAGGTATCTCGTCCGATTTCTCCCGCCGCCGAGGAGCGTCGGCCCGCTCCCGCGAACGCCGACCTCCGGTTACGTCGCTTGCGTCGAAGCCGTGCGAGTCGACCGCGGTGCAGTCGGCCGCCCGTTCGGCCCCGCCGAGGCGAACTCGAATTATATATAATGATTTATGAATCAGCACCGGATTTGTGGGAGGACTACTTAGTTGGCCGACGAATTCGACGGACGCGGGCTGAATATATATGTCCTTATTTGGGCTTACCACACACTTAGCATTTGAGGGACACTCTCTTATACGCCACCATGCAAGTGATGCGCATGGCTGAGAGAGCACACGCCCGGGAGGGGTCCGTCCGGGGACTCGCGGACCCCACCGACGCCCGGTCGAACTGTGGAGCCGGGGTCGTGATGGACCTCGACGGCGGCACGGATCACTCGGTGGTAGCCGACGGGCTCGACCTGTTGATGGATCTGGAACATCGCGGCGCGCTCGGTGCAGAGGAGAACACCGGCGACGGGGCGGGCATCACGATACAGGTTCCCGAGGAGTTCTTCGCCGACGAGCTCGCGACCGATCTCCCCGAGACGTACGCGGTGGGGGTCTTTTTCCTCCCGGGAGCGGAGGAAGCTCGTACGGAACTCCGAGAACTCGTCGAATCGACGCTGCGCGAGTACGACCTGTCGGTGGTTCACTGGCGGGCGGTCCCGACCGACAACGCGAACCTCGGGCGGACGGCGCGCGATTCGGAACCGCACGTCTCACACGCGTTCGTCGCGCCCGCGGAGGGCGTGGACACGGACAGCGTGGACGCGGAGAACGCCGACGCCGAGAGTGTGGATACGGAGAACGCCGACGCGGACCTCCCGACGGAGGAGTTCGACCGACGACTGTACGTCGGCCGTCGGGCCGTCGAGAACGCAGTTCGCGAGGGCGAACCGGCGGGAGCCGAACGATTTTACATCTGCTCGCTCTCGCGGAAGACGCTCGTCTACAAGGGACTGCTCACGGCCTCCCAGCTGCCGGAGTACTACCCCGACCTGCGCGACGAACGCGTCGAATCGACCTTTACGATGGTGCACGCGCGCTTTTCGACCAACACGCTCGGCGCGTGGCACCTCGCTCACCCCTACCGACGGATCATCCATAACGGCGAGATCAACACCATTCAGGGCAACATCAACTGGATGCGCGCCAGGGAAACCGACATCGAGTGCGATGCCTTCGATAGCGAGGACCTCGGTCGCATTAGGCCGATCGTCGACGATCCCGATCAGTCCGACACCGCGAGCGTCGACAACGCCTTGGAGTTGCTATTACAGGCGGGCCGGGACCTACCGCACGCGTTGCGGATGCTCGTTCCCGAGGCCTGGCGCGACGACGCGAATCGCGTGAGCGACGAGCGAAAATCCTGGTACGACTTTCACGCCTCGCTCGTCGAGCCGTGGGACGGCCCCGCCCTCGTGTGTGCAACCGACGGTGATCGAGTGGCGGCGGTGCTCGACCGCAATGGCTTGCGCCCGTGTCGCTACGAGGTGACGACCGACAACCGACTGGTAATGGCGAGCGAGGTCGGCGCGATCGAGAACCCGCCCGAGGAGATCGAAGAACGCGGCCGCCTCCAGCCCGGCCAACTGTTCCTCGCCGACCCCGAGAAGGGTCGGATCGTCCCCGACGAGGAGGTCTTCGCCGACCTCACCGACGAGACCTACCGAACGTGGGTCGACGAGGAACAGGTCCGCCTGTCGGACCTCGCCGGCGAGCCAGCCCACGCCTACGCCGACCGCGATCCGGAGAAAACCGTTAGCTCGCTGCGGAGCCAGCAGGCACTGCACGGGTACACCCACGACCAACTCGACAACCTCTTGGAGCCGATGGCCCAGAAAGGCAAGGACCCGATCGGGTCGATGGGTGACGATACGCCGCTATCGGTACTATCGGATTTCAATCGGCCGCTGTTCACCTACTTCAAGCAGCTGTTCGCCCAGGTGTCGAACCCGCCGCTCGATTATATCCGCGAGGAACTCGTCACCTCTCTCGAGAGTCGCCTCGGCTACCAGCGAAACCTCTTGAACGAGACGCCCGATCACGCCCGGCAGCTGGTGCTGGACTCGCCGGTGCTTTCCGACGCCGAGACGGAAGCGATCAAACACGCCGATCGGGAGACGAAGCGGGGCCGACTGCGCGGCACGACGATCGACGCTACCTACGACGCCGACGACAACTTGGAAAGCGCCGTTGCCGACCTGCGCGAGCGCGCGACCGAGGCCGCCGAGGCCGGCTACGACGTGCTCGTGCTCTCGGATCGCCGGGCGGACGCGGACCGACTGCCGATCCCGTCGCTGCTCGCGACCGGCGCGGTCCATCACCACCTCGTTCGCAACGGCCTTCGCAATCACGTCGGGGTCGTGATCGAATCCGCGGACCCCCGGGAGGTCCATCACCTCGCGACGCTCGTCGGCTACGGCGCGGACGCGGTCAATCCCTACCTCGCCTATCGGACGATCGCCGATCTGGTGGCGGGCTCGGACGGTGCCGAACTGGAGAAAGCCATCTCGGCGTACGTTACGGCCTTAGAGGACGGCCTCCTCAAGATCATGTCGAAGATGGGTATCTCGACGGTCGAGAGTTATCAGGGTGCCCAGATCTTCGAGGCGGTGGGCCTACGCTCGGAGTTCATCGGCGAGTACTTCGAAGGCACCCCGGCGCGCACCGAGGGGATCGGGATTACCGAACTCGAAGCCGATCTCCGCGCGCGCCACGCGGTCGCCTACGACGACGATCCGGAGATCGAACGCCAGGGCGAGTACGAACACCGCTCGGACGGTATCTTCCACCAGTGGAATCCTTCTACTGTGGGCGCGCTCCAGCAGTCGGTGCGGTCGGGCAACTACGAGCGCTACACCGAGTTCGCCTCGCAGATCAACGAGCAGAACGAGCGCCTCCAGACCCTCAGGGGACTACTGGAGTTCGACGACGACCGCGAGTCCATCCCGATCGAGGAGGTCGAACCGATCGACGAGATCGTCACCCGCTTCATGACGGGCTCGATGAGCCTCGGTTCCTTGAGCCCCGAAGCTCACGAGAACAATGCGATCGCGATGAATCGGTTAGGTGGACAGAGCGGCTCGGGCGAGGGCGGCGAACCGCCCGAACGATTTAATACCGAGAAGGAATCGCGCTCGAAACAGGTCGCGTCGGGCCGCTTCGGCGTTACCTCCCATTACCTCTCGGAGGCCGACGTGGTCCAGATCAAGATGGCTCAGGGGTCGAAACCCGGCGAGGGCGGCCACCTGCCGGGCTCGAAGGTCAACGAGATGATCGCTCACGTCCGCTATGCGACGCCCGGGGTCGGGCTCATCTCGCCGCCGCCGCTACACGACATCTACTCGATCGAGGACCTCAAACAGCTGATCCACGACCTGAAATCGGCGAACGAGGACGCCGACATCGACGTGAAGTTAGTCTCGGAAGCCGGCGTCGGGGTCATCTCCGCCGGTGTCGCGAAGGCGAACGCCGATGTCGTCCAGATTTCGGGCCAGTCGGGCGGCACCGGCGCGTCGCCCCGCACGTCGATCAAGAACGCCGGCCTCCCGTGGGAACTGGGGCTCGCGGAAGCCAACCAGATGCTTCGGGAGACCCGGCTTCGCTCCCGGATCGAACTGACGGTCGACGGCGGATTCAAGACCGGCCGCGACGTGGCCGTTGCGGCGCTGTTGGGCGCGGAGAAGTACGGCTTCGGCACCGCGTCGCTCGTCACGTCGGGCTGTGTGATGGCCCGGCAGTGTCACAACAACACCTGCCCCGTCGGCGTCGCCACGCAGAACGAGAACCTGCGAGAGCGGTTCCCCGGTGAGCCCCAGCACGTCATCAACTACATGACGTTCGTCGCCCAGGAACTCCGGGAGATCATGGCCGATCTCGGCTTCGCCAGTTTGGAGGCAATGATCGGCCGCGTGGACGTCCTTCGCCAGCGGACGGACGTTTCCCACGAGAAAGCGAAGAAGTTGGATCTCTCGACGCTGCTCGCCGAACCCCGCGAGGGCGATCGCACGAAGACGGAGTCGCAAGCCCACCCCGACGTGGCGGACCACTTCGACTGGGAGCTGATCGACGCCGCCGAACCCGCCTTGAGTGATGGCGAGTCGGTCTCGCTCGACCGACGGGTCACGAACAGGGACCGGGCGGTCGGCGCGATGCTCTCGAACCGCATCTCCCAGCGGTACGGCGGCGAGGGCCTCCCCGAGGACGCGATTTCGATCGACTTCGAGGGGACGGCGGGCCAGAGCTTCGGGGCGTTTCTCGCGAGTGGCGTGACGATGGGGATTTCCGGCGCGGCGAACGATTACGTCGGCAAAGGGCTGTCGGGCGGGAAACTGCTCGTCCGCACGCCGTCCGACGCGAACTACGTCGCCCACGAGAACTCAATTATCGGCAACGTCGCCTTCTACGGCGCGACTCAGGGCGAAGCCTACGTCAACGGCGTCGCCGGCGAGCGCTTCTGCGTTCGCAACTCGGGCGTGAAAGCCGTCGTCGAGGGCGTCGGCGATCACGGCTGTGAGTACATGACCGGCGGCGTCGTCGCGGTGCTCGGCGACACCGGCAAGAACTTCGCCGCCGGCATGTCCGGCGGGGTAGCGTACGTCCTCGACGAGGCGGGCGACTTCGCAGAGCGGGTAAACAGCGGCATGGTCACCGTCGAAGACGAGTTGGAGGACAAGGACAAAGCGATGCTTCGCCGACTCGTCGAGAACCACGTCGCCTACACCGACAGCGAGCGCGGCCGAGCGGTTCTGGACGAGCGGGAGGAGTTCGCCGGAAAGTTCGTGAAAGTGATGCCTGACGCCTACGCGGCGGTTATCGCCGACCGCGCGCGCGAGGACGTCCGGACCTCTCGGCCACGCAGCGCGGCGGTCGCCGCCGACGGCGGGCCCGTTTCGAGCGATGCCGACTGAGGACGACCGACGATCGATCGGTGGCGTTCGACTTCTTGCTCTATCGGGTCGTGTTTCGTGTAGCAACTTTCGAGGAAAGAGCCGTCGAGACCGCTTTAGAAGCCCCCGACACGCTCGGCTTCTACTCACGGGCCGGAGGCCCGTTCGCATGGTCCGCGGGACTCGAAGAGTCCCGCGTGGTTCGGGAGAACGGAGTTCTCCCGTCATCACGAGAGAGCTTCGCCCCGGCTCTCGTTGGTCTTGGTCGCTTAACTAAGCACGACCGTCTATCAGATGGTGTTCAGACAAGCGACGCTGATCAAAGAAACCACACCGGATGGGAGTGAAAGAAGCGACTGGCTCAGGTCTCGAGACTCGCTGCGGTCCTCAGTCACTTCGTTCCTTGCGGTCCTTGCGTCATCCGGATTCCCTGAGCCAGTCGCCCCTTTCGAGCTGATCACGGTTGCTGTCGCTGTCTCAACACCCCAGCTCAACTAAACACCGCCGCCTACCGAGGGCCAATCGTTTTCGCTTCTCCACTACGTTGGACACGCATGGACACAGCCCTGATAATCGGCGGGACGCGCTTCATCGGCCGACACACGGTCGCCGAACTGCTCGATCACGGCTACGAGGTAACGCTGTTCAATCGCGGGCGTCACGAGAACCCCTTCGGGAACGACGATCGGGTTCGGCAGGTCACGGGCGATCGTACCGATCGGGACGCGCTCGAAGCCGCGGCGACGGACGTCGACCCCGACGTCACCATCGACTGTGTAGCCTACGATCCCCGCGAGGTCGAGACCGCGACCGAGGTGTTCGCCGACTGTGAGGCGTACGTCTACGTTTCGAGCGGCGCGGTCTACGCCGACGACGAGATCCCCAAACGCGAGGGCGAGACGCCGCTTCGTGAGTGCTCGGCCGAGCAGGCCCGCGACGATTCGGGGGCGAGTTACGGCCCGCGAAAGGCCGAAGGTGACCGGGCGGTCTTCGCGGCCGCCGATCGGGGTGTGCGGGCAATGAGCGTCCGGCCCTCGGTCGTCTACGGGCCGCACGACTACACCGAGCGCCTCGATTACTGGATCGATCGGGTGAACCGGTACGACCGGATCGCGGTGCCGGGCGACGGCGGCAGCCTCTATCACCTCTCTGCCGTCGGCGATGTCGCGCGTGCGCTCCGGGTCGTCGCCGAACGGGGCACGGCCGGCGACGCCTACAACGTCGCCGACCGGCAGGTCGCGACCATAGACGAGCGCCTCTCGCTGATCGCAGAGAGCGTGGGGACGACGGTCGAACCGGTGTACGCGAGCGAGCGCGAACTCGAAAATGAAGACCTCTCGCCCGGCGACTTCGTGCTCTATCGCTCGCGCCCACACCTGTTAGCGACGAACGCGCTGGCGAGCCTCGGCTGGGAGGAGATGTCGCTCGAAGCCGCCACCGAACGCGCCGTCGTGGATCACCGAGAGAGCGACCGCGCCGGTCGCGAGCACGGCCCCGACCGGGAGAACGAGGAACGGCTGATAGAGGCGCTCGATACGGACTGACCGGCGGACACCTCGATCGGGACCGACTGGAAGCGGTCGAAGCTGACCGGCAGTCAACCGAGAGCCGACTGGCGACCGTTCTTATAACCGGGTGGCCGGCCCGAGTGCAGCAGGACTCAAAGCCCAAACGGTATGCCAGTTGCCCGTTTTCCCTTACTATGTTCGATAAATCGTCGTGGATCCGCCTGCCGCGCAACGTGGTGATCGGTCACGACGCGCTCTCCGATACGGTAAAAGCCGCCTCGGAACTGCGCCTCGGCGGGCGACCCTTGCTGGTGACGAGTCCCACTCCCAAAGACGTCGCCGCCGATCGGGTCGAACGGGCGTTCGCCGAGAGCGGCGCGACCCCCGAGACGGTCGTGATCGAGGCGGCGAGTTTCGAGAGCGTCGAGCGAGTGGTGGAAGCCGGCCGGGAGGCGGACGCAGGCTACCTCGTGGGCATCGGCGGCGGGAAGGCCATCGACATCGCGAAGATGGCGAGCGACTCGCTCGACCGGGGGTTCGTCTCGGTACCGACGGCGGCGAGCCACGACGGGATCGTTAGCGCCCGCGCGTCGATGCCGGAAGGCGACACGCGGCACTCGGTCGCCGCCGAACCCCCCCTCGCCGTCGTCGCCGATACGGGCGTGCTCGCGGATGCGCCCTGGCGGCTCACGACCGCCGGCTGTGCCGACATTATCTCGAACTACACCGCGGTCAAGGACTGGCAACTCGCCCATCGCCTGAAAAACGTCGAGTATTCGGAGTACGCCGGTGCCCTCTCGCGGATGACCGCCGAGATGCTCGTCGACAACGCCGACTCGATCAAGAAAGGACTCGAAGACTCCGCGTGGATCGTCACGAAGGCGCTCGTCTCCTCGGGGGTCGCGATGTCTATTGCGGGTTCGTCGCGACCCGCGAGCGGTGCCGAACACCTCTTCAGTCATCAACTCGACCGGATCGCCCCCGGCGAGGCGTTACACGGCCATCAGGTTGGCGTGGGCACGATCATGATCGAGTACCTCCACGGCGGCGACGCCGGCGGGTGGCGCGACGTCCGGGACGCCCTTGCCCGCATCGGCGCGCCGACGACTGCCGAGGACCTCGGGATCGCGGACGAGGACGTGATCGAAGCGGTCACTACGGCCCATCGGGTCCGGGATCGCTATACCGTCCTCGGTGATGGAATGAGCGAGGCTGCCGCCCGCGAGGTCGCAGGCGTCACCGGCGTACTCTGACGCACCTTTTTGCCGAGGTCCTCGTTCGCTCGCGCTCCTTTCAGTCGCGCTCGCCGCGGTTCAGCAAAAATCTGTTCTCGTGAGCGAGCGCCAGCGGGCGAACGAGAGTAGCGCAGGACCGAAGGTCCCGCGGACCGTTCGAGCGGGCCGTAGGCCCGCGAGAAGACGGGGAGTGGAAGTGAGTGACCGGAGGGGCGGTTGCTCGGCGAGGGCGTCCTGCTGTCGGTCGGCGACCGCTTCGTGACCGACGACCCGACTGCAGTCGAGCGGGCCCTCGCCGAACGCGACACACGGACCCCCGACGACGATGCTATCGTGGCCGCGACTGAGGACACGAGCGAGTCCGAGACTGACGGCGACTCGAACCCGAACGCCGAAGCGGACGGCGAGGACACGAACGGCTGGACGACCGCCGACAAAGCCGCCGGCGTCGCCGTTACCTCGACGGGCGTCAGGTGTCGGCTGGGCGGCAAAGCGGACGGGATGAGTGAAATAAAGGAGCGCACCGAGTCGCTGCGCGCCGACCTCCATGCGGCCAGAAAACGCGAGGACGAAGCGGCGATCGAACGGATCGAGGCCGAACAGCGCGAGGTGATGGCCGAACAGGTGGGCGCGATGAGGGGCCAGTTCCGCCCGCTCGTCTGGACAACCCTGGTGACGATCCCGGTGTTCATGTGGCTCACATGGCTGCTCGTCGATCCGACGGGCGCGATCGTCTCGGCGTCGACGTTCATACCCGTGCTCGGCGAGATCGTCTGGACGGCCCGGGTCGTCGGCCCGGTGCAGGCGTGGATCCTCTGGCACGGGCTGTGCTCGCTGCTCGCGAACCTGGCGGCCCAACGGGCGCTCGATCGATGGGATCGACCGAGCGCGAGCAACGGAGCGTAATCGTCCGCTACGACTCAAGCGCCGACGACCGGCGACTGAAGCGACTGTTTTAGATCTCGGAGTGCTCCGAGCGTCTACCGGTCGGAAAGCCCCGAAGGAACTGGAAGCCGCCGGAGGCGACGACGAAAACGGCGACGACGAGCGCGAACGACCGGAAGATCGCCGTATAGCCGTACCCTGCATCGAGGAGCACGCCGAAGCTCACGCTACCGAGCGCGCTGAGAAAGATGATGCTCGCGCTGAACACCGCATAAGCGCTCGCACGGTGGACGTCGGGCAGCGAGTCGAGCACATAGGTATCCATTGTCGGGAACAACCCGTGGATCGCAAAGCCAAGTGCGACGCTGACGATCGCGAGCGGATACACGCCCGTCGTGGTCGTCAGGACGAACAGACAGCCGGCGAAACTGCCGATGATTCCGAGCACGAGCGGAATGTAAGGCACCCGGTCGGCGAGCCGGCCCGCGACGGTAAAGGCCGGCACGCCGGCGACGAAGACGACCGTGAGCAATAGGTTAGCGGTGACTTCGGGGACGGCTTTGGTGCTCACGAGATAGGAGACGTAGAAGTTGAACACGCCGTTCCACGCGAGGCCGGCGAAACCGCTGAGGAGGACCCCGCTTACGATCACCGGCCACTGCCGGCGTGCCGCTCTGAGGAAGTCGCGGTCCTCGTTCTCGCCGTTGGGCACCGTCATCCGGCGGGCGACAACCGCGAAGACGACCGTTACCCCGGCGGCGGCGACGCTGATGAGCGAGAAGACGACCCGCCAGTCGCCGATCAGCAGTACTGCGGTGACGAACAGCGGCGCACCGGCGGCGGCGAGCTGGCTCGCGGTGCCGTGTAAGCCGACCGCGCGCCCGATCCCCTTAGGAAACAGGTCGCTCAGCAGGGGTTTTGCCGCGATGAAGTAGATACCGCTCGAAATCCCCATAAGAAAGGCACTGCCCCAGAGCACGGGTAACGACGAGGCGGTCGCGGCGAGAAGCGGCGCGGCGGCAAGCGTCGTGCCGGCCCCTAAGATTACGACGTGACGCGGGAGCCGGGTCAGCAGGTAGCCTGTCGGCAGCCGCGGCAGCGCGCTCCCGAACCACGCGAGCGTTGCGAGCAGGCCCACCGCCGCCGCCGACGCGCCGAAGGCCATCCGAACCGGCTCCAGAAGCGGCGCGAAGACGACACGGGCGAGGTTCACGAGTAATACCATCGAACACATCGAGCCGAACAACTGCCTGCGTGTCACTAACAGCACATAGGGGAAAACACGAGTCAAGGCTTTCGAAGAAAATCGTGAGCGACGACGTATCCGAACTGTACGGCGATCGTCAGTGTAATCCCCCCAACCGAGCACCGGTCACGATCGAGCGGGACCGAACCGCCGTTTCAGGTCAGGTGTTTTCAGGAGAACGCGTCGTTGAACACGCCACGGAGCGGTTCCGAACCGTAGACTTCCGCTCGGTCCCGTAGTGTCTCCGCAACCGTCTCGTAGTTTCCGGGGTTCGTGATCGGTCGGTTCCTGTCCACTGCCTCCTGACGGAACGCCTCGTCTTCGATCAGTTTGGAGAAGGCGTTCCGCAGAGCCGAAAGCGGCTCTGCCGGGACCTCGGGCGGTGTAACCAGCATACGGATAAACTGGGTCAGTTCGGCGTATCGATCGAGGTCTGGAACCGAGTCGATCGCCGAGGAGTAATACTGAGTTTGTCGTTCGTATTCAGTAGCGTTCGCCGGCGAGCTAAACACGCAGAACAGTTGCGCCGAATCGACTGACGCGGCGACCTGTGCCGCCGAGGACACCGTCCCGACGATCATCGCGTCGATCTCGCCTCTCGCCATCCCGGTTTGTGCTCCTGAGGTACCCGCGTAGTGAACGAATTGTAGTCTGTTGACAGGGAAGGCTCCGGTAACAGCACTTAACATCAGCGTTACGGTATGTGCCGCGGATCCAACGCCCTGGGTTCCGAAGGTCAATTCACTGATAGAATCGATGAACTGGTTGAACGTTTCGATACCCGTGTCCGACCGGAGGACGAGCGCGTTCGGATCGCGCACCATCGCACCGATAGGCGGCATCTCGGTGATGTCGTATGCCGTCTCGGTGACGATCTGGGGCGGCAACGCCGCCGAGGGAATACCAGAACAGCATCCAGTGTGGATTCTCCTGTTTGTTATATACGCGGGCAGCGCCGGTTCGACCGCCTGCCCCCTCGACATTTTCCACGACGACAGTCGCGCCCTCGCCGAGATACTGTTCCCAGTACGACTGGCTGATGCGTGCGTACGCATCGAAGCCGCCGCCGGTCGAGAACGGCACGACCAGGCGGACGGTCTCGCTCGGATAGCCCTCCTCGCCGGCTCCGATCGAGCCGAGACCGCCCGTACCGATACACCCGGCGAGTCCGATCGACGCCCCGGCCACCCCGCTCGCCAGAAACGTTCGTCGCCGAACCGAGGACCGATCCATGGACTCAGTGTGTGGGTGTGCGTACTGATCGTTCGGGTAGCGGACCTAAGGGGGTAGAACCCGAGCAGCTAAACGGCGGAACCCTCTTAGTCCGCCCGTGTTTCGGGGATATCTCGAAACCGATTCGATCCCCGGCTTCTCGGCGACGCCCCTCCGTATCGCCTTCTACGGTCTCGTCGGGTTGTATGCGGGAGCGCTTTCGATCCGAGCCGATGGGTATACGCCGGACGCGGGGCTCTTTCCGACGATCGTTGGTAGCCTGCTGCTCGGACTGATCGGGCTCCAGGCGGTCGCGCCGTTCGTGCTCGACACGTTCGATCTGGAGGCGGGTGGCCTCACTACCGGCCTCCGCGCCGAGGAAGAGAGCGCGGGCACGGAACCAGACCCACGAGCGGACACGGGGACCGGAGCGGGCGGGGAGGTGAACGCCGACCGTCCGACCGACGCCGACGGGGAACTCGCCGCGGACGAACACGCACGCTCCGGTCTCGGCCTATTCGTGTGGTTAGCGGGTCTGTTCGGACTCGTCTGGCTGGTCGGCCTCCTCCCGGCGTTCGGCCTGTTCGTCGCGGCCTTCGTCCATCGACGCGAGGGTATCCGTCGAGCGGTGATCGCGGCCGCGGGCATGTTCGTTTTCGTGGCTGGGCTGCTCGTCGGTCTCGATGCACCGAGTTACGGCGGGGCGGTGTGGACGCTGCTGGAGGCGCTGTAATGCCGGCAGCCACGATCGCGTTCGGCGTCGTCTGTCAGATGGGAGTCAGTACTGCACTGCGGGCAGCACTGGGGACCGTATTCACCCCGCTCGGACTCGTTTTGCTCGTCGGCGCGACGCTACTGGGGGTCCTGATGGGTGCCCTTCCCGGACTCGGCGGGCCGGTCGCGCTCTCGCTGCTGATCCCGTTGACCTTCGACTCGGAGCCGGCGTCGGCCTTTATGATCATGGCCGCCGCGCTCGGCGGCGTCAACTTCGGCGGATCGGTCACGGCTATCCTATTCAATACGCCCGGCACCGCGCCCAACGCCGCGACGCTGTTCGATGGCCATCCCCTGGCCGAACAAGGACGGGCCAATGAGGCCATCGCGGCGAGTGCGGTCGCCTCCGCGGCGGGCGCGGTGCTCGGATTCGTGTTGTTTTCGGTCCTGCTGCCGGTGCTTACCCCGCTGGCGCTCGCCTTCTGGTCGCCGGAGTACTTCTGGCTCGCGGTCATCGGTCTCGCGACCATCGCCGTCGCATCGACCGGATCGGTACTCGCCGACCTGACGGCGGGAGCACTCGGCGTGGCGTTTACCTTTCATGGCTTGAACCCGATCACGGGCGGCGTCCGGTTCACCGGCAGCATCCGATACCTCGAAAGCGGGATTCCCCTCGTGCCGGCCATCGTTGGGTTGTTCGCCATCGCCGAGATGGCCCGTCTGTTCGCACGCGAAGGGACCGTCATAACGGCCGCGAACGCCGCTGGCGACCGGATCGCGGGCCTCCAAGCGACGGCGAGTCACTGGCGGACGGCGCTGAGCTGTGGGCTGATCGGCTGGGCCGTCGGCGTGATTCCGGGTGTCGGTGGGACCGTTGCGAACTTCGTCGCGTATCTCAACGCAAAGGAGACCGCCGCCGAGCCGTCCTCGTTCGGTCAAGGCAACATTGCTGGCGTTGTTGCTAGCGAAGCCGCCAACGACGCGAAGGACGGCGGATCGCTCGTCCCGACGCTCGCGCTCGGGATCCCCGGTTCGGCCTCAACAGCCGTTCTGCTAGGCGCGTTCCTGTTGCACGGGCTGACACCCGGACCACTGCTCATCGCCGAGCGACTCGACGTCGTCCTCCTCATCGTCATTACGCTCGTGCTCTCGAACCTCATCGCGTCGAGCATCGGTCTGCTGGGATCGAACGTTCTCGCCCGTCTCACACGCGTCTCGACCGACGTTCTCGTCCCCCTCGTACTGGTGACGGCCGTGTTCGGCGCGTTCGTTATCCGCGGCCGGTTGGCCGACGTCGTCCTGGCCGCCGGGTTCGGTCTCCTGGGCTATGGAATGGCCCGACTCGACGTCTCACGGGTAGCGCTCGTGCTTGGGCTCGTACTCGGCGGTCTCGCGGAGTCGAACTTTCACCGGAGCCTGCAAATCTCCAGCGGCGACTACGCTATCTTCTACACGCGTCCGCTTTCCGTGCTTTTGATCATCGCTCTCCTCATTGTCCTGTCGCTGCCACTGTATCGGGCACGACGGGAACGCTCAAAGGCGGACCGATCGTCCAGCAAGCAATGACGCGAACGATGTCGAAGGAAATCACGATTCTGTCATGACCGTACGAACGCTCGATGACGTGTTCACGTTCCTCCGAACGAACGAGCCGGACCCCGCGGCGATCTACACCGCCTTGACGCCGGTGTACGAGACGATCTATGCGACCCGCGATCGAGCCGACGGTCAGTTCGAAACCGTAGTGAGATCGATTCCACTCGACACGACGGCGGTACTCGAAGTGGGCTGTGGGACCGGCACGCTCCTCGCTCGACTGGGGGATGCGTTCGATCGGACGGTCGGAGCCGACGTGAGTCCGGGGATGGTCCATCGAACCCGAGACCGGACGGGGGCTGGGGTCGTCATCGGCAGCGTAGACGCTTTCCTGCCGGGGAGTTTCGATGCGGTAGTGATGATGGGAGCGGTTCTCGGCCACGTCCGCCCGGACGCGGCCGCGAGAACGATGCTGAACGAGACCCACGACCGGCTACGCTCGGGCGGCCGATTCGTCTGTGGTGTCCACGATCGGAGCGCGCTCGCCGACCCGACGTCGCGGGAGCTGACGGCTAAGACGGCTGACTATTGCGTTCTACAGCGAGACCGTCAGCGTCCGATCGGCGGCGGCGTGTTCGAGTGGACCGTCGAGTACGTGCTGACGAGCCGTGAGACCGGGGAGTCGGTCTCGGTCGAACAACGGGTTCCGATCCGCGCGTTCGGTCGCGACGAACTCGCCGAGTGGTTCCGCGCTGCGGGCTTTCGTGACGTTCGGACGGACGATCGGACGTTCGTCAAGGAGGAGCGTCGATCGCGGGCGTTCGTCATCACCGCCACTGCCGGCCCATCGGATCGAGCGAGGTAGCGGGTTCCCCGTTGTTTTGGCTCATTGTAATCGTGACGATCGGATGTCGTTCGTTCCGCAGCCGTCTCACGGGAACCGGCGAGCGAGCAGCGATCGAGGCCACTGTCGGTCCCGATCGGGTCATCGCATCGAGCGAACGACCTCTCAATCGGTTCCCCGATACCGGCGCGGTCAGGTCCCGAAGGCCTCACTTAGGCCGTCGGCGATCGTACCGAGACCCTCCTCGGCGGCGTCGAGTTCGTCGGTCATGCTACAGAAGCCGTGGATCATCGCTTCGAAGTGGTGATGGGAAACGGGGACGCCGGCGTCGTCCAGGCGCTTTTCGTACGCGAAGTCCTCGTCGCGAAGCGGGTCGAACCCGGCACTGACGATCGTCGCCGGCGGTAGGTCCGAGAGGTCCCGCGCCTGAAGCGGGAAGGCATACGGGTTTCGCTCGTCGATCGGGTTCTCGATGTACCGCTCGAAGAACCACTTCATGCTCGCGAGTTCGAGGAAGTAGCCCTCCGCGTTTTCGGCGTAGCTGTCGAATTCCCGGAGGATTCCCGGGTTCACCGCAGGGTAGATCAGGCTCTGGTGGGAGATCGCGGGCCCGTCGCGGTCGCGAGCCATGAGCGAGGTCACCGCCGTGAGGTTGCCGCCCGCCGAGTCGCCCGCGACCGCGATCCGGTCGAAATCGCCGCCCAACTGGGCGGCGTTCTCGGCGACCCACTCGACCGCGGCGTAACAGTCCGTCGGCGCGGCGGGGAAGGGGTACTCGGGCGCGAGGCGGTAGTCGACGGAGACGATCAGGCAGTCGGCGCGATTGGCGAGTCGGGTACAGACGTTGTCGTAGCAATCGAGGTTGCCCAATGCCCACCCCCCGCTGTGGAAGAACACACAGACCGGGAAGGGTCGCTCGCCGTCGGGTTCGTAGATCCGGACGGGGATCGCCGATTCGGGGCCCGGAAACGAGAGGTCCCGGATGTCAGCGACGACTCGGCTTCTTCGCTGGCGAAAAAGAGGTCGAACGCACCGCGGGCGCTGTCGACCGACAGGCCGTGGGTCGGCGGCACGCCGTTCGAGTGCAACACGTCGAGTACAGCCTGGACCTGTGGATGGGGTTCGCTCGTCATACTCGTGGGTCGCCCGCTGGGAACTTAGGTTCCGAGTCCCTGTTGCGATTTGAATTTAGTTGATAGACTTTGTGGAGAGAGCCGTCGGGACTGTCTCGGAAGCCCCCGGGCGCTCGGCTTCTGCTCGCGGGCCGGAGGCCCGCTCACGGGTCGTTCCTCCCCGTTCGCTTTTCCGAGGCGCTCGCGTTCGCTAGCGCCTCGTGGTTCGCCGGTTCGTGGAACCGCTGGTCCCACGCTCATTGCGGGACCTTCGGTCCCGCTTGCAGTCAGAACGCTCCGCGTTCTTACCACATCACGAGAGGCCCAGAGGGCCTCTCGAACGACTCCGCTCGCATGGTCCGCGGGACTCGGAGAATCTCGTGTGGTTCGGGAGAACGGAGTTCTCCCATCATCATGAGAGACCTTCGCTCTCTCGAACGACTACCCGCGGCTCGTTGTCGTTCAAAAGACCGTGCGGTAGCGCGGTTTTTTGTGATGTAATCAGAACTCGAAGAGTTCCCATTTACT
>PXRY01000008.1 GCA_003022925.1 Halobacteriales archaeon QS_8_65_32
TCGACAGTCCGCCCCACAGTCCTCGGTGACGAGACAGTCCGAGCAGTACTCCGCAGTGAGAAACGCGTCTTCGAGAGCAGTGAGGGCTTCGGGCGAGCCCGTCGCGTGATCGACGCGCCAGAGGCTCTCAGGTGTGACGTGACACGAGAGCGAGCGGATAGCAGCTTCAGAGTAGGTAGCGAGGGTTATCGGCGACGAGATTGCACTCGGGATCGTAATCGAGGGCGAAGGCGAGTTTTCGCATACCGAGAGTTATGCCGACGGGTCGGAAAACATATCGGGTATCCTCTGTTCGAATCGCCTCACGATACACTGAAACCGATGGTTAGTTGTCCTCAACCAGACTCGGATGGGGCGTCGGCTCGTCGGGGTGGGGGTCGGCGAAGTACTCGCGCATGACTGCCATCGACTCGCGCTCGCGCCGGCGGCGTTCCTCGTCGCTTATCTCCTCGATCGCCGGCGGGAGTTCGCGGTCGCGGTCGGTGAAGTAGCCCTCCGGAGCGGTCCAGTCGTGATAGAAAGGGACCTCCGCGTCGTGGATTAGCGTGAGCGCGACCCGCGCGCCATTACCGGCCGCGACGACGGTCTGGTGGTAGCCGTCGGCGAGCCGGCCCGCCGCGTACAGCCCCGCGACACCGGTGCGGCCGGCCGCCGGGCCGTCCTCGGTGGTGCGGACGAAGCGCTTTGAACCCCGGTCGTCGATGTCGAGGCCGAGCTCGTCCAAGTAGTCCGCGTCGGACCAGGACGCGGCGATCACGTACTCCGCTCGAAAGACCTCGCCGGTATCGAGCGCGAGGCCGAACCCGTCGATACCCTCTTCTTCGGCCGGCCGCACGTCGGTCACGAACCCGTCGAGGAAGCGACAGCCCGCACGCGCGGCCTGATCGCGGGTCATGTCGAGGAAGAGTCGGGCGTTGACGCCCGCCGGGAAGCCGGGGACGTTCTCCAGATGAGCGTTGCGCCGGAGGATCGATCCCCGATCTCGGTCGTCGACGATCAGCGTATCGAGCCCCGCGCGGGCCGTGTAGATCCCCGCACTGAGCCCGGCGACGCCCCCGCCGACGATCGCGACGTCGAAGGTTCGCTCGGTGTCGATCGTCCCGCCCGTCGCTTCGTACTGATCTCACTCGCGCTGCTCGTTCGACTGTCGTTCGAAAGGCGCGGAGCGCCTTTCGTGATGTGGCAAAAACGCGGAGCGTTTTTGCTGCAAGCGGGACCGGAGGTCCCGCAATGAGCGTGGGACTCGCAGAGCCCCACGAACCTGCGAGCGGGTCTGCGGCCCGCGAGCAAATGACGAGAGACGCCTCGCGTCTCTCGAACCACGGTGCTTACTTCGCCAGAGTTCTACGAAGGACTCGCTCTGCTCGCCCCTCGAGCTCTCGTTCGCTCGCTGCGCTCACTCATGAGAACGCCGAGCGGTCGGCCCCTTCCAGTCCCACCCGGGACGGTCTGTGGCAGCGTTCGTCGCGTAACTAAACACCGTTTCGAGCGGGACCGGGCTACCGGCTCGAAGCAGGCTACGTCGGCCGATCTGAGGCGGCGGTCCCGGCCAGCGACCGGATCGCCGCCGGAACCTCCCCGATCGTCTCCCAAGCGCTCTCGTCGCTGTCGTCAGCGTCGCTGTTGCTGTCGCCGCCGTCGTCGCCATCGCCGTTGTCCTCGCTCCCCTCGTCCCGACGGACGAGCAGCCGTCCACCGTTCGTCCCCGCGAGCACCCGCCCATCGAGTTCCGTCCAGGCGAGGACGAATTCCTCGGGGCTGCCGGGGTAAGGGACCGATTCGAGCGTTTCCCCGCCGTTCTTCGACTCGAAGATCGCCGCGTCAGCGCCGCTTTCCCCACGCCAGGTTCCCGGCGAACCCCGCGCCGCGGCGGCGTACAGCCGGCCGCCGTGGCAAAAGGCCTCCCGGAAGTACCGGTGATCGACCTCGGTATCGAGTCGGATCCACGACCGGCCGGCGTCGGCGGTCGAATACAGGCCGCCGCCACAGGAGGCGACGTACGCCTCGCTATCGCGGACGAGAACGTGGTGAACGTCGTCGTGCAGTCCGTCACGGCGTTCGGTCCACGTCTCACCTCCGTTCTCGCTGACGTGGACGCCGCCGACCTCGACGCCGGCGACGACCCGATCCGGTTCGTCGGGGTGGACGCCGAGGCTTCTGATATGTGCCTCGTTGCGGTGGCGAGGGGTGTACCACTCCTCGCGCGAGGGCAGGTCCTGAAAGCCCTCTAAGTCCTTCCACGTCTCGCCGCGGTCCGTCGAAACGTACAGGTGAGCCGGATGCGTGCCGGCGTAGAGGCGCTCGCCGTTGGGGCTCGCGACGATCGAGAAGACCTCCTCGCGCGGGACGTCGAGGCGTGTCCATGTTCGGCCGTCGTCGGTCGATCGGAACAGACCACCGATCGTCGCCGCGAAGGTCCCGTGATCGGCGAGCGTCCGCACCCGAAGCGTGTTGTAGCCGTCGAGTACCGCCTCGGCGTCTTCGAGAACGGCGTCCCCGGCCATTGCGTTCGTCGCGCTCTCCGCGGTTGCCAATCGGAACACTCCGTCACGGGTACCGATAACGAGTGCCATAGGTCGCCTACGGGAGCCCGGGGCTTAGTTCTCGGGACCGTTCGATCGGTCGTATTTAGTTAGTGACAGTGGGACCGAAGAGCAGCACAGAATGGCTCGAAAGCCCCCGATCCGCTCGGCTTCTGCTCACGGGCCGGAGGCCCGCTCGCATGGTCCGTGGGACTCTTCGAGTCCCTCGCTACCCGCGGCTCGCTGCGCTCCTCGCTCCCTCGCTACGCTCGGTCGCTCACGTGCTTACTTCACCGGGGTTCGCCGACCGGTCGGCCTCTTTCAGTCCCGCCCGTGACGGCTGTTCGGCGAGCAATCGCATAAGTCAACACTGCCAATCCTGGTCGGCTCGACCACTGTCCCGTTTCATACCGCTAAATCAACACTATCTCAAACCATCGCTTCAGACGAGCGTGTCGGGCCGGTTCGTAAAGTAATCGAAGACCGCCCCGAGCGTAAAGCCATACGAGAAGTGTGCGATCAGCGTCAACACGAGGTAGGCGACGAGTACCAATCCTCCATAATCGACGTGAAAGGCCGGCGCGAACCCGGTCCAGAGCACGAAGCCGTAGGGCAGACCCCGCTTGGCGTAAGTGTCGCCCGGCAGATACAACCCGGCGGCGGCGAACAACAGCGGCCAGATCACCATCCCACCGGCGAGAAAGATCAAGTAGCCAACGGCGACGGGGTTCGCGGGAAAGAGCGAGGCGATGCCGACGAGTTCTGCGAACTGAGCGAACGATCCCATGTCGAACGCGCCGATCGACTGGGCGACTAGCAGGCCGACGGTCATCGCCGCCGTGCCGACGAGGCCGCCGACCGCGCCGATAACCCCATCGAGCACGATCCCGATCATCGAATCGAACTCCTCGATGTCGGTCGAAACGTCGACGACCTCGGGTTCCTCGGCGTCGGTCTCCTTGCGTGCCATGCTGTGTCGATACACACCACGGAATAAAAGCGTTCGGTCGACTAGCGATCCCCGCTGACGCGTCTAATCGGGGGTCCGAATCCACAACGAATAAGTACCGGCAAAAACGAGCGTGAGATACGTCATGTGGTGGCTTACCGCACCGCTGAGAACGGCTGTCGTCCCCGCACAGAGCGGCATCATTCCTCGGGGGACGATGGTCGAGGTGTTCGAGGAGATCTACCTCGTGTTCTTGGTGCTCGGCACCCTGGTCGGGGTCGTCGTTATCGGGTACATGTGTTATCTCGGGTACCAGTACCGCGATACCGGCGACGGGAGCGACGGGGGCGACGGGAGCGGCGGTGACGGCAAAAAGATCGATCGGCCGACGCTCGGCGAACTGCCGGCCGGCAGCGGCGGCGGCCGGAAGCTGTTCACGTCGCTCGCGTTGAGCGCGATCATCGTTATCTCGCTGATCGCCTGGACCTATGGGACCCTGTTGTTCGTCGAGGGCGCGCCCGCGGAAGGCCAGCAGGACTTCGAGGTGAGCGTCACCGGCTACCAGTTCGGTTGGGAGTTCGAGTATCCCAACGGTCACACCGTGGACACTCTTCGGATACCGGCCGGCGAGCGGATCGATATCACCGTGACCTCCCGGGACGTCTGGCACAACTTCGGCATCCCAGCGTTCAAGGTCAAGTCCGACGCGATCCCCGGCCAGCAAACCGACGCGTGGTTCATCGCCGAACAACCCGGGACCTACCAGGCGGTCTGTTACGAACTATGCGGGGCGGGTCACTCGGCGATGAACGCCGACGTGATCGTCATGGAACCGGAGAAGTTCGAGCAGTGGTACGCGAACACCTCCGGTTCGAACGGTTCGGCGAACGCCAGTTCCGGTAACGCAACCAATGCGACCGGATCGGGAGCGAACGCCACGGCTGGTAACGGCACATCCGGCAACGGCACTGGTGGGAATGGGACTAGTGGGAACGGTACGGTGAACGCCCTCATCGCGGACACCGCTTCGAAGTTAGCATGAAATCGGACGACTCACCGACCGACGACACGATCGACGGCTCGCCGACGGGAACGGACGCGGGCACCGAGCGCGCGGGACGAACGCCGGCCGACACCGACGGCGGTCGGACCGCGACCGACGGTGGCCACGCCGCTGACGGCGGTCACGCCAGCACCGGCGGCAGGGTGACGGCCGCGACCGCTGAGGGCGAACTCGTAACACCAGGACAAGCGGGCACCGACGCTGGTACCGATACGGACCACGGCCACGGACTGCCGCCGCTCGGGTCGGTTCGCCGCTACCTCATCACGACGAACCACAAGGATGTCGGGGTATTGTACATCGTCACGGCGCTTTTCTTCCTGATCTTCGGGGGCGTGCTCGCGTTGCTCATGCGCGTCCAACTCTGGGGCCCCGGCGAGAGTCTGCTCAGCGCCGGCGCGTACAACCAGGCGGTGTCGATCCACGGGCTGATCATGGTCTTCTGGTTCCTCTCGCCGTTCGCCTTCGGCTTCGCGAACTACGTCGTGCCGCTGCAGATCGGCGCGAAGGACCTCGCGTTCCCGCGGCTCAACGCGCTATCGTACTGGCTGTACGCCGCATCGGGGCTCTTGTTAGGAGTGTCCTTTTTCCAGGGAGCGTCGTTCGCCGGCGGCTGGACGATGTATGCGCCGCTCAACCTGCCTACCTATACCCCCGAGGTCGGCAGCACCACCGCGGTGCTCGCCCTGCTGCTCTTCGTCGTCTCGATCACGGTCTCGTCGGTCAATTTCCTGACGACGATGCACCGGATGCGCGCCGAAGGACTCACGCTCCGGCGGTTGCCGTTGTTCACTTGGACGATTCTCCTTACGGCGTGGATGATGCTCTTCGCGTTCGCGGCGCTACTCGCAGCGCTGATGATCCTCTCGGCCGACCGCCTGCTGGGAACGACGTACTTCTCCTTTACCGAGGGCGGGTCGTTGCTGTGGGCGCATCTGTTCTGGTTCTTCGGTCACCCGGAGGTCTACATCGTCTTCTTCCCGGCGCTCGGGGTAATGGCCGAGACCTTCCAGACCTTCACCGGAAAACGGCTCGTCGGGAGGAAGTGGTTCATCGCGTCGATGGTGCTCGTGGCGCTGCAGAGCTTCGGCGTCTGGATGCATCACATGTTCCTCACGTCGATCAACCTCCAGGTCAAGACCCTGTTCATGGCGACGACGATCGGCATTTCCCTCCCGTTCGACCTGATGGTCTTTTCGCTTATCTACACGATGATCAAAGGGCGCATCCGCTTTGCCACGCCGTTTCTCTTTTCCTTTGGAGCACTCGTCCTCTTTATTGTCGGCGGCATTACGGGCGTCTTCCTCGGTGCGGTGGTACTCGACTACGAGTTCCGAGGTACTTACTGGGTGGTCGCGCACTTCCATTACGTGATGGTCGGCGGCGTGACGGCCCTGGTGGGAGGACTATACTACTGGTACCCGAAGATCACGGGCAAGATGTACGACGAGTTCCTCGGCAAGGTGCACTTCGCGCTGTATTTCGTCGGCTTCAACCTCGTTTACTTCCCGATGTTCCTCGCCTGGGAGACCCCCCGACGGGTGTTCGACTACCCGCCGGGACTGGCCCCCTGGCACAAGATCGCGACGATCGGCGCGTTCGTGCTCGGGGCGTCCTTTCTCGTCATGTTCTACAACCTCTCGACGAGCCTCTTTACTGGCGAGGACGCCGGCGACGATCCCTGGAAGTACGTGACCACCGCCGAGTGGACGGTCCCCTCGCCACCGCCACTCGAGAACTTCCCGGGGATCCCGACCTATCGGAGCGGCTCGATCGACTTCCTCTCCGAGGACGAACGGCCGGCGCTCGGCGGCGGCGAACCGGCCGCGGACGGGGGCCACGCGGCCGAGAGTACGAAAAGTGGGCTCACCGACGGCGGGGTCGCCGATGCCGAGGCTGTCGCGGCTCGAAGCGGAGCGGAGAGTGCCTCGACTCCGAGTTCGCAGGGCGAGGGTCACAGGGGCAGTCACGCTCCAGAAGACGGCGAGGACGAACACGAGGACCACGCGAGCATCTGGCCGCTCGCGATCGGCGTCGGGGCCTTCGCGTTCCTGTTGGGGGCGTCGGGCTTCCAGGGCGGGGAGTTCGCCGGCGGGATCGCGGGCGCGTTTTACGCTTGGGTGCTCGCGATCGGTGCGCTGATCACGGGCGGGTCGCTGGTCGGGATGACCCGAGAGCGGTTCACCGGTCCGTCGGGCCCCTTCGGGGAGAGCTGGCCGTTCGACGGCATCGAGAACGTAAAGACCGGCGTCTGGATCTTCTTAGCCTCGGATGTCATACTCTTCGGGGCCTTCATCGGCTCGTACGTGTTCATCCGCGTCGCGAACGGCTGGATCGGTTGGGAGCCGATCCCGCACGATCCGATCCCTGGCCTGATCAACACCTACCTGTTGCTCACGAGCAGTTTCAGTGTCGTGCTCGCGATGGTCGCCGCCGAGAAAGGGAGCAAGAAGGGCGTCGTCGGGAGCCTGATCGTCACCATTGCGCTCGGGATCGGTTTCCTCGTGAACAAGGGCATCGAGTGGCAGGAGTTGCTCCACGAGGGCCTGTGGCTCTCGACGAACGTCCGGACCTCGACCTTTTTCCTGACGACGGGCCTCCACGCGCTGCACGTGATCGCCGGCTTGGCCATCGCGGTCTACATGCTCGTGCGGGCATCGCGAGGGGCCTATCTCGACGACGAGCGCCCGATCGAGTACTTCGGCCTGTACTGGCACTTCGTCGACATCGTCTGGCTGTTCTTGTTCCCGCTGTTCTACATTCTGTGACCACCCTACTTACCACTATCACCACCTCATCACCACACCATTACGACCACACCCACACCACCACGATCACGATGACCACGATCACGACACCGAAACGGACGAACCGAACGCGGACACGGGCGCAAACGGGAACGGCAGCGACGAGGGTTCGACGAGCGGGACCGGCGGAGGGAGGGCTAACTCGATCATGAGTAAGACGAAACTGTACGTTGCGATCTACGTGTTGTTGTTCGTATTGGCGACCGCCCAGGTGCTCGTCGAGTTCGCCGGGCTGGAGTACTGGACCGCGATGGCGGCGATCCTGGCGCTATCATTCGTGAAGGCGCTGTTCGTCGCGGGCTACTACCAGCACCTCAGGTACGAGCCCCGGTCGTTGACGTATCTCATGGCCACCGGCCTACTCGCGGCGCTCGCACTGACGATCGCCGCGTCGTACTCGATCACCTGAGGTCGAGGTGACGTTTTCATGGAACTCCTTGGACTGAGCGCGATCGAGTGGGGATTCGTTGTCCTCGTCGTCGTTCCGCTCGCGCAATTGCCCCTCGTGGTCTATCTCTCCCGATACGTCGAACTGAGCGACGGAGCGACGCTCGGCCACGCCATCGAGTTCCGAGATCGAGAGTGCGACTTCGAGGCCGACCCCGGCACCGACACCCGAGTCGATACCGGCGTGACCAGCGTGGCCGACGAGTACGACCGTGCCGTCGATCGCTGCGGCGGGTCGACTTCGGGCAACGCTCGGGACGCGGACCGGTCCCGATCGACGTCGGGGGTTTCTTGCCCGGCCTGCGGCGTCGAGAACGGCGTCGGCTTCACGTTCTGTCGGTCCTGCGTTACGCGGCTGTCCGGCCCCCGTTCGGCACGCGCCCCGTCGCCGCCGCAGTGAACGATCGGAACCGTCGGTCGCTCGACGCTGCTAAGCGAACTCGACGCTCGGCGTTCCTCGACTTCCTTCGACTTCGGCCTTAGCCGGCTTCCCCGACGCTGCCCGACTCACGTCCAAACGATCGCGTACGTGTAGGTAAACAGCAGCGAGAGCGCGACGAGCGCGGCGACCGACTTGAGCTGGAAAATGAATAGTGCATCCGACTCGGTGTCGTAGGCGTCCTCGTAGGTCTCCCGTTCGGCGTCGGTACACGCCCCGAGGTGGCGCTCGCCGACGTGAAGCGCACACAGCTGTGCGGTTCGGAAGGGGCGCTCACAGTACGGACAGGACGCAGCGGGCGTCTCCGCCTCGGGGACGAGCACGTCGATGGCGTCGACCGCGTCGGTGCCGTTACCCGTCGACGACGGCAGGCGAACCCGCCGCCGGTCGGTTTCGGTTCGAGTCCCGATCACGGGCTGGCGGTGATGAGTTTGACCGAGATCGCGACGACCAACAGCGAGCCGATGGCCCACGCGCCCGCCATGGCCGCCTGTGCGCTTCTCAATCCACGGCTCCGGCCGGAAGAATAGATCCCCCAGACCAGAAAGGCACAGAGAACGGCCGCGAACGCGAGCCCCAGAGCGAGAAAGACCAGGCTGCCGACTTCCGGCGAACTAGTGACGAGGGCGATTGCCCCGCCAACGAACCCAAAGACGAGCACGAAGAAACCGACGTACCACGTCGTCGGGTTCCGCGTCGCCGCGCCGAGAACGGCTCCATATCGCTCCAAGACGTCGCGTTCCTCGCGATTCGCCCGTCTCGATCGTTCGCCCGCCGTCTCGGGGCGCTGCCGCCGGGTCGAAACGCGAACGACCGTGACCGCGATGCCCAGCGTCAACAACCCCATCGCGACGGTGCTCAGTATGTAGCCTATGTTTGCCATGACGACACAACCCAGGGTATATTCGGTTCTACGAGCAAACTCGCTTAACTCTTTTCCTCCCACGGGTCGGACAGTGGGTTCCCATCGCGCGTCGTGCTCCGTGACGAGCAATAGCCGCGCCGCGCTGCGGTCGATCCGATCGATTGCGACCGACCACCGAGATGGTTCGTCGGGACTGTGGTGTCCGTCGCTCGATGTCGGCGTCGGCCCAGCGAGTTAGGGAGTCGTCTCCGTCGGCTTGATGGCGCGAGAACGCTTGTGTGAGGCGAGGGACGATGAGGGTCCGATGGCGACCGAGAGAATCGAAGGCCGCTCGATCGTTCGCACCGAGAGCGTGCTCGGCGGGAAGCCACGGATCGAGGGGACCCGGATCGGTATTCATCACGTTGCCCCGCTCGTGCTCGAAGGCGACGACAGTGTCGAGCACGTCGTGACGGTGACCTACCCGGAGCTTTCGGGGAACGACGTGCTCTCGGCGCTCGCGTACTACATCGAGAACCGGGAGGAGATGGAAGCCATGCGAGAGCAACGACGGGAGGCCGTCGAAGCACATCGACGCGATCCCGATACGATCACCGGTCCCGACGATCTTCCGCCGGAACTCCGCCCGGAGTGAACGGTGCTTCGGCCTCTCTTCGATCAGCACGCCGATGGTGAGATCTACGATCGGCTGTCGGCGAGCGACGCGTTCGATATCGAACGCGTCCGTGACATTGATTCGCTCGGCCCGAGAGCCGACGACGTGGAGATATGGCGCTACGCTGTCGAGAACAATCGGGTCGTCTTTACGAACGACGAGCACTTCATCGATGGCACCGCCGATCCGGATAACGGAACCCGTCCGGGCGTGATCCTGTACGAGAACTACGACTGGGCGGTGATCGCCGCGGCCGTCGAGCGTATCGAGGGAGTGGTAACGACCGAGCGAATGGCCGAAGACGGTATCGAATTCCACGTCCCGACCGGGTGGATCGACTGACCACCGACCCACTACACCACGGCTAACCGGAGGAAAAAGGAGAACACATCGACTCCGCCGGTCGGCGATCAGGTCGCGTCGAGTTCCCGTAGCTCCGCCTCGGAGAGCACCTCGCCTAGCACGCGCTCCGTGTGTTCGCCGAGTTCCGGGGGGTTGCGATCGGTCCCGGTCTCGGCGTTCGAAAAGCGCCCCGGAAACGTGACGAGCGGCAGGGAGACGCCGCCGATCTCGAGATCGCTCGTGACGCCAGACTCGCGCAACTGGGGCTCGTCGAACACCTCCGTCGTGTCCCTGACCGGCGCAGCGGGCACGCCCTCGTCGCGCAGCAGGGAGAACCACGCCTCCGCGCCGCGCTCTCCGAAGATCGGCTCTAATTCGGCGGCGAGCGCCTCGCGATTGGCGACTCGCGCGGCGTTCGTCGCGAATCGCTCGTCGGTTGCCAGATCCGGTCGGTCGAGCGCGTTACAGAGGTCCTCGTAGGTGCCGTCGCTCGCGACTGCGAGCGCGAGCGGGTCGTCCGCGGTTGTAACGACGCGATAGGGTTCGAGCGTCGGGTGGGCGGTGCCCAGTCGGGGGTAGGCCTCGCCGGTCGCGAGCGACCACCCCGCACGCTCGGAGAGGAAGGCGACGAGCGACTCGTACAGCGGCACTTCGATCCGACAGCCCCCGCGCTCCGATCGGGCGGAAAGCGCGGTGAGGATGCAGACCGCGGCGTACATCGATCCCGCTAAGTCGCCGATCGGCAGTCCCGGTCGAACCGGCGGGCCCTCGGCCTCGCCGGAAATCGACATTACGCCCCCCAATGCCTGAGCGACCATGTCGAACGCCGCGACGTCCCGGTACGGACCCGGCAGGAAGCCCGAAATCGAACAGTAGATCACGGCCTCGTTGTGCGCGCGAAGCGCCTCGTAGCCCAGGCCCCACTTTTCGAGCGTTCCCGGCCGGTAGTTCTCGATCACGATATCGGCGGTTTCGACGAGCGCGAGAAAGGCCGCCGCGCCCGTCTCGCTCCCGAGATCGAGTGCGACGCTTCGCTTGCCGCGATTGAGCGAGGCGAAGTAACTCGTCATCCCCGAGTCGCCGAGTTCGGGGTCGATCGAGCGGGTGAGGTCACCCACGTCGGGTCGTTCTACCTTCAGGACCTCCGCACCTAGATCGGCGAGCAGTTGGCTCGTAAAGGGGCCCGCGAGCATTTGGGTGCAATCGAGCACGCGCACGCCCGAAAGCGGACCGTCGAAACCGGTCCCATTGGCCGCCCCGTCCGTCTCAGTCGTCTCGGTCATGTCCGATGGTCGACCGCCCGTATCAAACCCGTTGTGGGAGCGCGCCGACCGCGGCCGATCCGACGTCTATCGGTCACCGATCGTCGGTCGTCGGTTATCGGTCGTCGATCGGTGATCGGCGATCACTGGCAAAAACGATCGCGGACTACGAAGCCGTCGCTCAGGCCGTCCTCTCTCGGCGTCGGTACCGGACCGCGTACACGAGAACGGCTGCCGGCACGCCGAAGACGAGCAGATACGGCAGGAGGTATGCGAGGCCGACGACGATCGCGCGAAGCACGGTGCCGACGCCCGAAACGGAATCGAGAAAGGCCGCGACGATCCCGGTCTCGTACCACGCGTCGGGCGGGTCGGGACCGACGGCCGGTTCGGCGAGATCGACGACGATCGTCGCGAGCGCGACCTGTCGGCGCAGCGATTGTCGGTGTCGTTTGCCTGTGCGTAGAACCGGCGCAGTCGCTCACGTTGTGCCCGGAGGTTTTCCAAGCGCGCTTCGACGTCGACGAGCTGTTCGGAGACGTCCTCGGTGCTCGTGTTCGATGCGCGGACGTCACCCAGACGCTCGATCCGTGCGAAGACAGCCGAAAAGTTCCCCGCGGGGACGCGGAGCACGAGCCGACCGGTGACGAACGTTCGGTCCTCGCGCTCGTCCCGGCGCACGCGCGAGTCGCTTATGAACCCACCGGAGCGCCGAACTAATCGGGAGAGTTCGCGTTGTGTCGCGGTAACGTTCTCGACCGTGAGCGCCACGCGGCCGGTCCGGATCAGCGCTCGCCGTCGGGCCTGGGTCTGGAGGACCTCGGCCGAATCGGTCGCCTCGGCGGTCCGCTCGCTTCCGGCCGACGCGCTCTCACCACCGCTACCACTGCCGCCGGCAGCAGCAGTCTCCACGGCCGTCCGTACCGCCGTTTCGCCGCCGGCGTCAACGCCGACGCTTGCGTTCCCGCCATCACCGCCACCGCCTCCCGCGCCCCCGGAACCACCACAGCCCGCGAGCACGACCACCAGCACGAGCACGAACGCCGTCCATGGGCGGGACGGGCGACGACTGCCTGACCTCATCGCAAACATATCGGGAAAGTACCGGTAAGTGCCTTGTGGGGCGTTGACGAACTTCATTGGGGGGACGAGTGATCGAGTGGGCGCGACGACGGACGACTGACGACCTGTGGGCGCGGCGACGATCGATCGGTCGGCGTCGGTCCGACCGATGGCCGGTCCGAACGACGACGCGGTGAGAACTCATATGGACTCGCTTCGAGAAGAGCGACCATGCCCTACGAGACCTACAGCAGTATCACCGTCAACGTCGACGAGGGGATCGCCGCGATCGAGTTCCACCGTCCCGAGAAGCTGAACGCCCTCAACAACGCGGTCATGCTCGATCTCCAGCGCGCCTTCGGGGAGATCAGCATGGATTCGGCGATCGACGCGGTAGTGCTCTCGGGGGAGGGCAACGACGCCTTCTCGGCGGGCGCGGACATCACCCAGTACGCCGGCCCGGCCGCCGAGCACGACCCCTACCAGAAACACCGCCAGGACCTCTTCTACGGGGTGTACCGCGCGCCGCTCGACTGTCACACCCCGGTAATCGCGAAGATCGACGGCTACTGCGTCGGCGGCGGGTTGATCCTCGCGATGTACTGCGACATGCGGGTCGCGAGCGAGGGGTCGAAGTTCGGCGTTCCCACGGCGAACATCGGCCAGATTCCCACCGGCGGGTCGACGCGCCGGGCGGTCGATCTCGTCGGCGAGGCGAAAGCGAAGGAACTCGTTCTGACCGCCGGCTACGTCGACAGCGCCGAAGCCGAACGGATCGGCCTCGTCAACCACGCGGTCCCCACAGAAGACCTCGATGCGACGGTCGACGAAATAGTCGAGGCGATCGGTGACACCGGCCGAGAGGCGGTCAAAGCCTCCAAGCGGGCGATCAACGACGCGGTCGACGCGCCGGACGTCGAAAGCGCACGCGCTCGCGAAGCCGACCTATGGTGGGAGCAGTTCGCGACCGACGAGCGCCGTCGACTGGTCGACGAGTTCAACGAGAGCTGAGCGGCGAGTACGGGGCAGGGCAAGGCCGGGCAGGAGACGTTCTTCGAGCAGGCAACCGAGATGGTCTCGGCCGAGGACGTTCGCGAGGGATCGATTATCACCGACCCCGATCTCGACGCCTACATCGAGTCAGTTGACGCCGGCTACGATCACGCCTATTTCCACCGGGTCGACCCCGACCAGGAGGGCTTCTTCGGCTTTGCAGAAGAGGAGTTACTGCCGGCGCTGCGCTGAGCGGGTCGTCACGGCACGCTCCGTTGCCGTTCGAGCGTACCATCGGCGACAACCGGCAACGACCGGGACCAGCCGTCGAATCGGTTCGCCGTCAGTTCGCGATCCGGCGTGCGATCCACGCGATCGGGATAACCGGGAGCGCCGCGCCGGTTATGATGAGAACGACGAGCACGACGGCTTTCATCCCGGTCCCGGACTCGTCCCAAACCGATCGAGTCATGCCGTCGATGCCTTCGGCCGCTCGTTGTACGAAGCCCATACGTCTTGGTAGGCAGCCATCCGATTAAAAGATTGAGGCTGCGATGTCGGGCCATCGCTTACCGTCCGCCCCGCTTCCGTCCGTCTCGGTCGCGCACGTCGATGGGAGGCAAACGGTCGAGGACCGCTATCGTTGTTTTCCCGGTCGTGTGACCCGTCGGTTCGTTACCCGCGTTCGAGCACCGTCCGACGGATTCACGTCGCCCCTGCGAGACCCTAATGGCGTGTCCCGAACCAGTGCCGGCCCGCTCGCGGGGTTGAGCGTCGTCGAGATGACCGTCCACCGTGCCGGTCCGTTCTGCGGGGCGTTGCTCGCCGATCTGGGCGCGGACGTCGTGAAGATAGAACGGCCCGGCGCGGGTGATCCCGCACGCGCGCAGGGCCCCGGGCCGGCCGGCCGGTCGGGCTACTTCATGGCGAACAACCGGAACAAGCGCTCGGTGACTCTCGACTTAAAGACCGACGCGGGCACCGACGCCGCCCTCTCGCTGTTAGAAGCCGCGGACGTCTTCGTCGAGAATTTTGCATATCAGGTTCCCGAAAAGCTGGGCGTCGGCTACGAGGCAGTCCGGGAACGCAACCCGGAAATCGTCTACGCGAGCGTGAAGGGCTACGGCGAGACGGGCCCCGCCCGCGAGAAGAAGGGTCTCGACCTCATTCTCCAGGCCGAAGGCGGGATCATGTCGGTGACCGGACCGGCGGGCGGCTCACCGGTCAAGGTTGGCCAGGCGATCGGCGATCTGACCGCAGGAATGCAGGCGGCCATCGGCGTGCTCGCCAGACTATACGAGCGCGGTCGGATCGGCAACTTCGGAACCGAAAGCGACGGGACCGACGGCGGCGGAACCGGCATCCGCGACTGTAACGATATCGGTCGCAACGGAATCGATACCAGCGACGATGAAGGAAGCGCCGATGCCGGTACCGATGCCGGCGCCGGGGAGGAGTCCCGCGAGTTCGTCGGGAAGTTCGACGTCGGCCTGTTCGACGCGATCGTCTCGCTGATGAACGAGTACCTCACCTTCTACTCGATGAACGGTGAGGTGCCCGGGCCCCAGGGAGTAACCCATCAGTCGATCGTCCCCTACCAGCTCTTCGAGACCGCGAACGGCCACGTCGTCACCGGCGTCCCGAGCGACGACCGCTGGGGGGCCTTCTGTGACCTGCTCAGCCGCGACGATCTGCGCGAGTACGATTCGAACGAAAGCCGAATGGCGAACTTCGAGGCGGTGACCGGCGCGGTCGCCGAGGAGTTCGAGGAAGAATCGACCGCCTACTGGCTCGAGGTGCTCACCGAGTACGGCTTTCCGAACGGCCCGCTCAACGACATCGCCGACATCGTGGACCACGAACAGACCGCCGCGCGCGCGCTGACTTGGAGCGTCGATTTCGACCCCGGCGGCGACGGCGCGACGGACTCGCTTCTCCTGCCCGGCCACCCGCTTCACTTCCCCGACTACGATCCCGAGTTGCGCCGGCCCGCCCCGGAACTCGGCGAGCATACGACCGAGGTGTTCGACGGCCTCGCCGAACAGACCACTCTCGACGAGTGGCACGACGAGGGCGCGTTCGGAAACGAGTAGCGACCGGGAACCGGAGCGTTCCAACACCTCGCCGTCCCAACTCCCGAACGACCGGCCGCTCCCGATCGTGTCATGCATCCGAGTGTTTAGCTCGTAAAGGGCGATGGATAACGGTTCAACTGGGCGACAAGGACTATCAGACCTCACCCCGAGTGGACTGGAAGGGGCTGACCGGTCGGCTCACGGCTTCGCCGTTCGCCATCCGAGGCGCTCGCGTCCGCTCGCGCCCCGCGTTCGACGACGGCGGGCGACGTAGGCACGTGAGCGACCGTTAGGGAGCGAGCGCCCGTGGTTCGAGACGGCTTCGCCGTCTCGTCATCTGCTCGCGGGCG
>PXRY01000009.1 GCA_003022925.1 Halobacteriales archaeon QS_8_65_32
CGATAACGCTGATTCAGCGATTCCTGGGTTCCCGGGGTTCGTGCGGAGACACGACGCCTTCGAGTCCTCAGAGCGCTTTGCGCTTCAGTGGACGTGAAAACGAAGCCCTCGCGTACGCTACGCTTCCTACCGATCGAACGAATCGCTCTAAAACATACGCCGCCGAGTCGAGTTCCGATTCGGGTCGGCGTCGCAGAAGCAGCAGAAATCTTCTGATACGAAGAGCACCGTATACCTCATATTCGTATTCCTAACTGATCGACTAGCTGTAAAGCGTAGTGGTATTACTCGACGGTGGTCTTCGGAGCCTCGGCATTTCGCTGGCATCCGTTCTGGGGGGGCCGGAGGGTACGGTTGCCACACGGGTCGGCCGCCACGTCGGTGCAACCGATACACACATGTGGTCGGTCACAGATGGGAAAGCATGGCCGGAGCAACGGTGTACTACGACGACGACGCCGACCTGTCGGTGCTCGATGATCGGACGGTAGCGGTGATCGGATACGGGAACCAGGGACGTTCGCAGGCGCTCAATATGCGCGATTCCGGCGTCAGCGTCGTCATCGGTAATCGCTCGGACGAGTACCGGCAGGCCGCGATCGACGACGGGTTCGAGGCGTTTCCGATCGCCGAGGCGGCCGATCAGGGCGACGTCCTCTGTCTGCTCGTCCCGGACGAAGTCGCGCCGGAAGTGTTCGAGACCGATATCGAGGGGCAGTTGCGCAAGGGCGACGCCCTCTGTTTCTCCCACGGTTACAATATCACGTACGATCGCCTCCGACCGCCCGAGGCCGTCGATGTCGTGCTCGTCGCCCCGCGGATGGGTGGGTGGGCCGTCCGCGAGCGATACGAAGCCGGGACGGGCTTTCCGAGCATCGTCGGGGTCCATCGGGATTACACCGGCGCGGCGAAGGAGAGAACGCTCGCACTCGCGAAGGCGATCGGATCGACGCGCTCGGGGGCGATCGAGGGCACCTTCGACATGGAGACCACGGCCGACCTGCTCACCGAACAGGGATTCTTCCCGATCGTACTGAACGCGATGATGGCCAAATACGAGGTCGAGCGCGCCCACGGGATCCCCCCGGAGATAATCCTCACCGAACTGTACCTCTCCTACGAAATGGCCGAGATACTCGCGGCGATGGCCGATCAGGGGTTTCTCGGACAGCTACCTTCGCACTCGACGACGAGCCAGTACGGCCAATTGAGCCGCACGAAGGGGTTCGACCGCGAGGCGCTCGTCGAGTTCTACGAGACTCAACTCGAGGGGATCGACGACGGCTCGTTCGCCCGCGAACTGGCCGCGGAGCGATCGGCCGACCGGTCGGAGCTCGAACGGCTCTACGAGGAATTCCGCGAAACGGATTTCTTCGAGGCCGAACGCGAAACGATGGCGAAACTCGATCTCGGCGTCGAGGACTGATCGTCGCCTTGATACCGAGACGAAGCCGTCGTCGTGCCGGGCCGTCGCCGCGCTGAGCCGCAGCCGTGCCGGGCCATCGCCCTGCCGGGATCGGTGCGTCGTCGCGCCGACTCGCCGTCCGGAGCCGGGTTCTAAGGCCTCGATCCTGCATTGGATGAAATCCGACTGATAGTTCCGAACGGTTATGAGGCCGGTCCGCAAAGCGGCTGTGGTATGCCGGAACACGCCTACCCGCGGACATTAGGACATATCGGAGTGACCGTCGACGATATCGACGAAGCGGTCGAGTGGTATCGGGACGTACTGGGTTTTACGCCGGTGATGGAGCCCGATACCGTCACCGCGAACGACGGCCACTTCGGCGCGTTAGCCGCCGACGCGATCGGCTTCGACTTCGGGACGATGCGGATCGCCCACATGGCGACGGGCAATCACATCGGGCTCGAACTGTTCGAGTTCGGGACGAGCGAAGGTGAGGCGGCGTTCGACCCCGAAGCACCCGGGCTCTTTCACCTCTGTGTCCAAGACCCGAACGTCGAGGAACTGGCCGAACGGATCACCGACACCGGCGGCGAGCAGCTCTCGGAGGTCTGGGAGATATTTCCCGGCCACGATGAGTACCTGATGACGTACTGCAAGGACCCGTTCGGGATCGTCGTCGAGATACACTCGCGCGGCTACGAGCACATGCATTCTAACATGGATTACTGAGAACGCTACTGCAGACCGGTGAAACACGCTCCGGGTGCCGAGTTGGGACGCCCCCGAAGAGTAACGGCATGGATGGATTCGGTTCGCCGATCACGGTATGACCGCTCGGATCCGAAACCGGTCGGTGGCGCGCCGTATCCTCTCCGACTCTCTCGTCCAGTCGGCCGGTCGCTCGGTCGCTCGATCGTCTGATCGCGTTCACCCGGCGGTTCCCTCGTCGAGGAGCCTTCGCATACGGTCTTTGGCGTCGGCCCACTGCGCTCGTCGCCGTGGCTCGTACGTCGTCGGCGGCCGTTCGCGTTCGATCAGCCGGCGGCCGTTCTCGACGCTCTCGACGGTTCCCGCCGCGACCGCCTGCGTGAGGAGGTTGCCGATCGCGGTCACCTCGGCCGGCCCTGCGTGAACAGTTCGGCCGGTCGCCCCGGCTAACATCCGACAGAAGAGCTCGTTTCTGACCCCACCGCCGCCAACGTGGATCCGGTCGGTCCGTACCCCCGCGACGTCGAGCAGGTCGTCGAGCGCTATCGCGGTCGTAAGTGTCAGGCTTTCGAGCACGCACCGGACGACCTCGCCGGTCGTCCGCGGGGGCGACTGGTTTGTCCGCTCGCAGTACGCACGGATCCGATCCGGCATCTCGCCTTCGATGGCGAGCGTCTCGTCGTCCGGATCGACCAACGCCCCGAAGGGCTCCGTTTCGCGTGCGGCGGTCAGGAGGTCGTCGTACGGGAGCGACTCGCCGGCCCCTGCCCACACTTTCCGACACTCTTCGAGCAGAAAGAACCCATCGATGTTCGTCAGAAATCGCGTCGTTCCCTCGACCCCGCGCTCGTTCGACGCTCCGATCTCGAACGCCTCGCTGCTCAGGTTCGGCTCGTCGAGTTCGACGCCGAGGAGGAACCACGTGCCGGTGCTGAGAAATACGGGATCGTCGGCGGTCAGTGGGAGTCCGGCGACGGCCGCCGCGGTGTCGTGACTCGCCGGCAGCACCAGTTCGGGTGAGCCGCCGATACGGGGATCGAGGTCGTCGCGCACGGCTCCGAGGCGCTTCCCCGGCTTCTCGATCGTCGGCAGCGGCGACCGCGGGAGATCGAGGCGGTCCAATAGCTCGTCGGCCCACTCGCCCGTGTGCGGATCGACCATCTGTGTCGTCGATGCGATCGTGGCCTCGCCCGCGGGCCGACCGCCCAGCAGCCAGGAGAGCAGTTGTGGCATCATGAGCAGCCGGTCGGCCCGATCCAGGCGGTCTGCCTCCTCGGTCGCGAGGTGGTAGTACTGCCAGAGCGTGTTCGGCGTGTTCCAGTGGTTGATACCGGTCGCCGCGAAGACTCCGCGCCGGGAAACCCGGTCGGTGATCGCCTCCCGAGCGGCCCGAAACGGCGGGTCGCGGTAGGAGTACGGCGGCTGTAATAGCTCCCCATCGTGGACTAGCCCGAAGTCGAGGCCCCACGTGTCGATCCCGACGGTGTCGATCACCCCGTCCTCGTTCTCGTTCCCGCTCCCTTCCCCGTTCCGGTTCCTGATCCGGTTCGCCTTCGCGATCCCCTCGACGATGCCGTCGATGAGACGCGTGACGTCCCAGACGTACCGTCCGTTGCGTTCGACCGGATGGTTGTCGAACCGATATACTTCAGCGACCTCGATCGCGTCTTTGGCGAACTGGCCGGCGTACACCGTCCCCCCGCTCGCGCCTAAATCGACGGCTACGTGATCCATGTGAACGTTCCTATCGAGGAGGTGTGTGGGCTCCGTTATCAATGTTGTTCCGTTCGAACTGGCAGTGTTTAGTTGAGCAACGAAGACCGACTGGAGCCGATTCGGGCGAGACTGGAAGGGACCGACCGCTCGGTCCGGCCCCGGCGAAGTAAGCACGTGAGCGAGTGCAACGAGCGAACGCGCGTGGTTAAAACGCTCCGCGTTTTTGCCACATCACAAAAGACGCAAAGCGTCTTTTGAACGACAGCGAGCCCCCCGAGCCGAGCGGGAGGGGCTTCCGAAACGATCTCAGCGGTTCTTTTCGTGAAAGCTGCCACACGAAACACGACCTTTGAACTACCCTACGATGTAAGCGATGCTGATCGAATCCAGCAGGCCGACGAGAGTGGTGGAAGGCGGAGACACGGAATTGAAACGGGAAAAGCGTCGATCAGAAGGCCTGCCAGCCGCCGTCGACGTGGAGCAACTCCCCGGTCACGTAGTCCGCGTTCTCGCTCGCCAAGTAGAGATAGGCGCTCGCTACGTCTTGGGGTGTTCCCGCTCTGCCTAACGGGACCGGCTTCACGAGGTCGTCGCTCGCCGCCTTCTCGGTCGCTTCCTCGGTCCAGCCCTCGATGAACTCAGTGGCGATCTGGCCGGGCGCGACGGCATTCACTCGAATGCCGTGTTCGGCGAGTTCGAGCGCCGATCCCCGAGTGATCATGCGAACCGCCCCTTTCGTCGAGTCGTACTGGACCTGATCGAACTGCGCGAGGTTCGAACTGATCGAGGCCGTATTGACGATCACTCCGGGGTCGTCGCGGTCGAGCATGTCGTTCGCCGCCGCCTGAACGCCGAAGTAGATACCCTTCGCGTTGACCGCGTGGATCCGCTCGAACTCTTCGGGCGTGAGGTCGAGCACCGATCCGCCAACAAAGAGGCCGGCGTTGTTCACCATCACGTCGACGCCACCGTACTCTCGAGCCGCTTCGAGGAGGTCGGTGAGGGCCGACCGGTCGGTGACGTCGGTCCGGACGAACTCGGCGGTTCCGCCGTCGTCGCGTATCGTCTCCGCGGTCGGTACGTCGCCGTCCTTTGGTTCCTCGTCGATGTCGGCGACGAGCACCGACGCGCCGGCGTCACCGAACCGGCGGGCGACCGCTCGGCCGATCCCTGAAGCGGAGCCCGTTACGATCACCGTCTCGCCGTCGAACGTGGGCTGTAGTCGTCCCATGGCGATCCGGTGGTCCAGCCGCGCCGATTTATACTTTCGCACGGCCGGATCGAAGTAGTGTTGGGGCAGCGATAGTGAGACGGAACAGCGGTACCGAACGGCTCGAAAGCCCCCGACACGCTCGACTCGGGGGGCTCGCTGCGCTCCTGTGGTGTTTACGTCGCCCGCCGTCGCCGAGCGGTCGGCCCCTTTCAGTCCCGCCCTGCCGGTTGTTTAGCGGGCAATCGCGTCGGTTAACGCTGCTCCGGATCGGCAGGCGGCCGGCTCCGTTACCGGCTCGCTCCTCCGCATCGCCCGATCGGTTCGCTCAGTGCATGGTCCATTCGATTCACGGTCCGGTCGGCGCGCCGATCGTCGGAGAAACGCTTTTGATACCGTACAGAGAACGGAGGCTATGTTTCAGCCGCCGGAGAAGGTCATCGACCTGAGCAACCCGATCGACGAGCGCATTCCCGTCTGGCCGACGCTGCCGTCGGTCGTGCTCGAACAGTCCGCATGGGCGGCCCGCGACGGGTTTACGATGGACATGGTCGAAATGTCGACTCACACGGGCACACACGTCGACGCGCCGCTACATTTCGTCCCCGACGGAAACACTCTCGACGACTTCCCGCTCGAGAAGTTCATGGGCGAGGGGATCGTCCTCGACCTCGCGCCGAAGGAACCGGAAGCGCCGATCACGGTCGACGAACTCGAAGCGTTCGCAGACGACATCGAACCCGAGGACGTCGTCATGCTCCATACGGGGTGGGACCAGTATCACGGCCGGACGCCCGAGTACCTCTTCGAGTTCCCCTACCTCACCGCCGAGGCGGCCGAGTACCTCGCCGACTTAGAGCCGAAGGCGGTGGGCACGGACGGAGCGAGCGTCGGCGGATGGGTCGACGAGGCCCCAGCGCACGGCCCGGCGACCGATGTCGGGCCGGACGAATCACACCTCCCGCTGCTCGAAAACGATATCCTTCCGATCGAGGAACTCAGGAACTTAGGCGAGGTGCTCGACGGAGCCGACCGCCGGCGGGCCTTTTTCTTGTTCCCGCCGCTCAACTATCGGGGAACCAGTGGCGGGTCGGTTCGGGCCTTTGCCTTTCTCTGAGCCGATCGCCGATAGCGCTCGTGACGCCGGACGCCGGCCCGTGATCGCTATCGGCGTCGCGAACCGAAAGCGCTCCCGAAGCGAGCGTCCTCGGGGGACGAAAGGAAAGGGGGGAAGCCGCGAGGATCACACCCATATCGAGGACGGCCGGCGAACTGTCAGTCGTGTGTGAACAAGTAATATATACTCATTGCACATCGTAGGGGACGTATGCCCAGCAGTAGCACGGAGTACGGACAGGGCGAGCGCGAGGGAGAGGAGCTGCCACACGGAATGAGCCGACGCCAGTACGTCAAGTACTTCGGTGCCGGCGGCCTCGCCGCGGGACTCTCGTCGGTCGCCGGCTGTTTAGGCGGCAACGAGTCCGTCACCGGCGACGGTGGTGACGGGAGCGGCGGTAGTGGCGACGACGGCCAGAAGAACATCGCGAACCCGCGTGACGACACGGCCTTCGAGGGGACCACGCTGCGATGGACGACCGACAACTCCGCCGGGCCGCTGTACAGCATGTTCGGCCCGAAGATCAGCGAGGAAAGCGGCGTGAGTTTCAACGAGGGCAAGGTCCTCCCACCGGACAACTACTACTCCTCGTTGAACTCGCAGTTCATCGGCGGCGAGGTCCCCTACGACATCGTACTGTTGGTACCGCTATACCTGGGCGATTTCCAGTCGCGCGACCTGTTCGAACCCCTCGACAAGTACCTCAACAACTACCAGGGAATGCAGGAGTACTTGGACAGCATCATCGGCCCGTACAAGGAGTTCTACATGAACTACAACGGGGACACGGTCGCGTTACCAATCGACGGCGACATTCACAATCTCTTCTATCGACCGTCGTACTTCGAGGACCAGCAACACAAACAGCAGTACCAAAGCGAGTACGGCCAGGAACTGCGCGTCCCGAAGACGTGGCCCGAGTTCAACCAGGTCGCGAAGTACTTCACCGAGAACACCGAAAACGGCGTGTACGGCACGCAGGTCTTCGGCGCTCGACCGTGGAACTTCGGCTGGTTCATGGATCGTGCGGCCTCGCGCGGCGTTATCTATTTCGACGAGAACATGGAACCCCAGATCAACTCCGAAGACGGGGTGAGGGCGCTCGAACACATGGTCGAATCCGCGAAGTACGCGCCGCCGAACACCGCCCAACTCGGCATCGAGGAGACGATCAACCAGTGGCAACAAGGCAACGTCGTGATGTCGCCGTGGTGGATCGACCTGTCCGAATTCACCGCACGCGGTGACTTCGCCGCGACGGGCGACCAGGGTTCGGCGGCGATACCGGGGTGGGAACAGGACGACGGTTCGATCAGGCGCAACGCGATGATCCTGTACAACCGACTGTTCGCCATCCCGGCTTCCTTGCCGGAGGAGAAGAAACGAGCGGCGTTTTACGCCATCATGCGCCTCTCACACCCGGACATCAGTATGTTCGCAACGGCCGATCCGTACACCGGATTGGACCCGTTCTTGGAAGAGCACTACACCGACGAGGCCGCGAGACAGTACACGAAGCCCAACCCGCTTCGCGAGACGGGCGAAGGGTTCCCAAAGAACCCCCCCATCTTCGGGTCGTTCGAGCAGGCCCGCCAGCACTTAGACGCCGGCCAGACGAACATGGAAAACGGGTTCCCACAGCCCAACTGGCCGGGCGCGTCCCAGTACGTCGAAGACTTCGCGATCCACGTTCAACGGGCGGTCGCCGGCCAGGAAACCCCCAAGCAGGCCCTCGACAACGTCGCCGAGAAGTGGCGCACGACCGTCGACGAACTCGGCCGCGAGTCACAGACCCAAGCCTACCAGCAGTTCATCGAGAAGGCGCGGGAGTTCGGCTACGTCGAGTAGGTTCGCCGATGGAACCCAAGCACAATGTACTTACGGCGATCCATGGAAGACCGGCCGTGATACCATGAGCACGATAGGAGAGAACTTACCGCGGGCACCCGCGATCAAAGAGCGGCTCTCGAACGGGCGTCTGATTCCGTATCTCTTGGTGGGGCCAACGATCCTCGTGGTCTTTCTCGTTACGATCGGGCCGCTGCTCTGGTCGCTGTGGCTGAGTTTCACCCGCTGGAAGCCCGGGTCGATCGCGTTCCAGAACCCCGAGTTCACCGGCGTCGAGAACTTCGTCTGGCTCGTTACCAACGAGCGGTTCATCGCATCGGTCGTCAACTTCGCGTATTACGGCGGGGTCGGCGTTCTCCTCCAAGTCGCGCTCGGAACGCTGCTCGCGCTCGCGTTGTACAACCACGTCGAGAACCGGGTGCTCCGAGTCGGGTTGCTGACGCTGTTTACCGTCCCAATGATGTACGCGCCGCTCGTGGCGGGCCGTATCTGGCAGTTGCTCTTCCTGCCGGGCGGCGGCGTCGTCAACGGGCTGTTGGGGACGGTCGGCCTGACGGGGGTCGGCTGGCTCAACTCCCGGTGGCTCGGCCTGACGTCGATCATGATCGCCGACACCTGGCAGTGGGTTGGCCTCCCGCTGCTCATTGTCTACGGCGGCCGGGCGAGCCTTTCGGAAAGCATGTACGAGGCGGCGAGGGTCGACGGCGCGTCGCGCTGGATGACCTTCCGTCGCATCACCTTCCCACAACTCCGGAACCTGATCGTGATCGCCGGCCTGCTTCGGTTCATGGACGCGTACAAATTCTTCGACAAACTGTTCATCATGACCGGCGGCGGACCGGGAACCGCGACGGAACTCCCGACCTATTTCGCCTATCTGGTGGGATTTCAGAACTTCAATATCGGGCAGGCAGCGGCGCTGACCTGGGTGCTTGGGCTCGGGTCGGTCGTGACCCTCTTTCTGTTCTGGCGGTACATGAGCACGGTTCAAGGGGGGACGAATTGATGGCGGCCGCCGATCGCACGAGCGCCGTTTCGCTGCTCGGCAAGGGATTCCTGTTGGTGTACGCGCTTTTCGCTGCCTTCCCGATCTACTGGACGCTGAACACCGCGCTCAAACCCTTAGGGTCGATCAACACTTTCCCGCCGACGCTCTACCCAGAGAGCCTCGATCTCTCGTCGTTCACGTGGGTGCTGATGAACTCACGGGCGGCGGGGTCGATCATCGACAGCCTGATAATCGCGAGCGGGACCACCGTACTATCGGTGCTGCTCGGCTCCCTCGCCGGGTACGCGTTCTCGCGGTACGGCGACGCCGTCGGCGGCGAGGACGTTTCGTTCTGGTTGCTCTCAACGCGGATGTTCCCGCCGATCGCCATCGTGTTGCCGATGTTCTTCGTCTTCGGCTGGTTCAACCTCCAGGACACTCACCTCGGGCTCATCATCCTGTATCTGACCTTCAACCTCCCGCTGACGACGTGGCTGATGCGGGACTTCTTCGACAAGATCCCCTACTCGTTCGAGGAGGCGGCGTACGTTGACGGCTACTCGCCCTTTGCGGCGTTCCGGAAGGTGGTCTTCCCGCTCGTCCGGCCGGGGCTGATTGCGACGACGATGCTCGCGTGGGTCTTCGCGTGGAACGAGTTCATTTTCGCCTTCATCATCGCGGGCAACGACGTCGCCCCGTATACGACGATCATCCCGACGCTCGTGCTCAGCAACCAGATCCTCTGGAACCGCATCATGGCCATGGCGGTCGTCGTCACGATCCCGCCGACGCTCATCCTGATCGCCTTTCGGAGACACATCGTTGAGGGCATGACCCTCGGGGTGACCGAACTGTGAGCGCGGTCATAGCCGTGACCGAAGCAGTCGATTCGATCTCGAACCGCGCGAAACTTGCGACCCTTACGGAAGAGACACACTGATGACAGGAGTCACGATAGAGAACTTACGGAAGGAGTACGGCTCGATCGTTGCGACGAACGACGTCTCGCTCGATATCGCGGACGGCGAACTCGCCGTTCTCGTCGGGCCCTCGGGCTGTGGGAAGACGACGACGCTGCGGTCGATCGCCGGCCTCGAAACGCCGACGGACGGTACGATCGCCTTCGGCGACGCCGACGTGACGAACGATCCGCCACAGGACCGGGACATCAGCATGGTGTTCCAGAACTTAGCGCTGTACCCGCACATGACGACGTTCGACAACATCGCCTTCCCGCTCCAGGCGGAGAACAACGCCTCCGAGGCCGAGATCCGCGAGGCGGTCGAGTCGATCGCCCGCGATCTCGACTGCGAGGACTTCCTCGATCAGCGGGTGGTCGAACTCTCGGGCGGACAACAACAACGCGTCGCGCTCGCCCGGGCGCTCGTGCGCGAACCGGAGGTCTTCCTCATGGACGAACCCTTCAGCGACCTCGACGAACTCCTCAAACGGAAGCTCCGATCGGAAGTCGTGCGCCTCCAACACGAGCGCGAGATCACGATGGTCCACGTCACCCACGACCAGGAAGAAGCGATCACGATGGGCGATCGCTTGGTCGTGATGAACGGCGGGGACGTCGTCCAGATGGGCGACCCGGATACGGTCTTCAATGAACCCGCGGAGCTGTTCGTCGCCCAGTTCATCGGCTCGCCACAGATCAATCGCTTCGACTGCACGCTCGAACGAACGAGCGGGGAGACGACGCTTCGAAACGGCGACCTCGACTTTTCCCTGTCGGACGACCTCGCCGCCTCGCTCGACGGCGCGGGCGGCGAGGAGATCGCGCTTTGCGTTCGACCGCAACACTTCTCGTGGGCCGAACGGGCTCCCGAGAACGAATCGGACGGCAACGGATCGGACGGCGACGGGTCGAACGGGGAGCTATCGGTGCCCGTCACCGTCGAGGTGATCGAGAAGATCGGCACCGAGGACGTCGTCCGGTGTCGAGGTCCTAATGGCTCGGAAGTCCTCGCTGTAGTGGCCTCGGGAACGCTCGACGAGGGAGCCGAAGGGTATCTCCGCGCCGAGGGGGCGAACGCTCACCTGTTCGACGGCTACGACGAGCACGCAGAACGGTTGAACTGAAAGCGGCGTTCGCGGGGCTATCGCCGGCGAGACGGACGAGAACCCGCCAGTCCGTTAGCCTCCGTTTCGGCCCGGTCCGTTTCACGGCGGCAGTGCTCGCAGCCGCTCGGTGATATCCGTCCAGGTCTCCCCGTCCTCGTTCTCGTTCGCTGGCTCGTAGACCGCCATGTCGGCCGTCGCCTCGACGTACTCTCTACCCTCCGCGAAGTCGTCGATCTCTCCGGCGTACTGCAACTGCGAGAGCACGTTGCCGATGGCCGTCGCCTCGGTCGGTCCGGCGTGAACCGGCAGGCCGACCGCTGCGGCGAAACGCCGACAGAAGAGTTCGTTTCTGACCCCACCCCCACCCAGGTGGACGCGCTCGACTTCGGTCCCGACGAGATCGAGCAGGTCTTCGACGATCACCGCCGACTTGGCTGCGAGGCTCGTCAGCAGACAGCTCGTGATCGCCCCTTCCTCCCGCGGAACCGGCTGGTCGGTGCGCTCGCAGTACGACTCGATGGCGTCCTCGACGCCGCCGTCGAACTGTGCGTCCATAAAGGCCGCCGCGTCCACGTCGATGAGCGGGTCGTCGGGGCCGACTTCCTCGGCGGCGGCTAACAGCGGCTCGTACTCGGATGTCCTCCCCTCGCTCTCCCAGCGCGACCGGCAGTGTTCGAGCAGGCTGAACCCGGGGATGTTGTGCAGGAAGCGGACGTTGCCGTCCACGCCGACCTCGTTCGACGCCGGCGTGTGGTAGGCGTCCTCAGTTACGACGGGCTCGGAAAGCTCGAGCCCCGGAATGAACCACGAACCGGTACAGAGAAAGGCGTTGTTCGCCGCCGAAAGCGGCAGCGCGCCGACCGCCGAAGCGGTGTCGTGACTCGGCGGCAACACGATCGTCGGGTCGCTTTCGACGTTCGGTGCAACGCCCTCGTCGACCGTGCCGACGGACGCACCGGCCGGTTCGACCCGCGGGAGGACATCCGACGGTAAGTCCAGTCGGTCCAACAGATTCGTCGCCCACGATCGCGACCGGATGTCGAAGACCCGCAGCGTCGTCGCGAACGATTCTTCGGTAATCGGCTCGCCGCCGAGTTCGGAACAGAGCAACTGCGGGAGTCCCACGAGCGTGTCAGCGCGCTCGAAGGCGTCGCCGTGGCGGCGGGTCTGGTAGTGATACGGACCGGGCGCGCCGTGATAGCCCGTTTCGAGGAACATTTCGACGTCGGGCATGCGCTCGGCTAACTCGTCCATCGTCGACCAGAGGTCCGGATCGCGGTAGAAGTACGGCTCGTACAGCAGGTCGTCATCCGCCAGTAAGCCGAAGTCGCCCGCCGTCGAATCGATGGCGAGCGTATCGACCGCTCCGACCTGCGCTTCGGCGCGTTCGAGGCCGGTGACGATGCCCTCGACGAGCGCGTCTATGTCCCAGACGTGACGGCCGTCGACGTTGACCGTCCGGTTGGGGAAGCGATGGACCGCCTCGATCGAGAGGCGTCCGTTTTCGATCGTCCCGGCCTGGAGCGTCACGGTACTGGAGCCGACGTCGATTGCCAGCGCGACTGACATAGGGTAGCGTCTCACAGTACCCTCATAATATTCGGGGTCAGGAATAGAGGCGGTGTTATGTTGGTGACAGTGGGGCGGAAGAGCAGTACAGAACGGCTTGAAAGCCCCCGACACGCTCGACTGGGGGGCTCGTTGCGCGCCTCGCTCGGGTCGCGTTGCTCCCCTCGCTCCGGTGCTTACGTTGCCCGCCGTCGCCGAGCGGTCGGCCCCTTTCAGTCCCACCCGAACCGGGTTCCGTCGGCTTTCATCGCGTAACTAAACACTGCCGTTCCGGTCATGGATAGGTCTATACCGGTTCGTCCTGAATCCCTGGTCGAGATGGCCGACGAATTCGAGTTCCGATCGAAGCGGGAGGCGATCGTCGAGACCGGACTCGCGATGGTCGAGGGGGACCTGACGACGGGGACCGGCGGGAACGTCAGCGCGAGAACCGGTGACAGCGTCGTCATCAGCCCTTCCGCAGTGCCGTACGACGAGATCGATCCCGCGGACGTACCGGTCGTTACTCTCGACGGCGAGCGGGTAGCCGGGGACCTACCGCCGTCGAGCGAAACCCCGATGCACACGAACGTCTACGCCGGCCGCGAGGACATCGGCGGCATCGTCCACACCCACTCGCCCTACGCGAGTACGTTCGCGTCGCTCGACGAACCGATCCCGGCGTCGAGTTACCTCATCGCGTACGCCGGCCACGAGGTCCCGGTCGCGGGGTACGCCCCGCCGGGATCCGAGGAGTTAGCGGAGTACGCGCTCGACGCGCTCGACGAGGAGACGAACGCCTGTCTGCTACGCAATCACGGCGTTCTCGCCGTCGGGGAGACCGTCGAAGCGGCCCACGAGACCGCACTGATCGTCGAACACTGCGCTCGTATCCACTACCAAGCGAGCGCCATCGGCGATCCGGTGATCCTCTCCGATCAGGAGGTCGACGAACTGATCGCCGGGTTCGAGGAGTACCGCAACCAGTAGGGCCGAGGGCTACAGGCACCGGTCGGTGATGAGATCACACAACCCTTCACCGTCCCGCTCGCGGGTCAATCGAGCGAACTCCTCGTCCTGGAAGAGCGTCGTGAGGTTTCCGAGGAACGTCGCGTACCCGTCGGTATCGGTCACGAGTAAGAGTACGACGAGCTCGACAGCGATCGCCTCGTCGGGATCGTCCATCCGCCGGAACGAAATCGGGGAGACCGGCAGTCCAACGAGGACGGCCGCTTCGTCCACGTGGTCGGGATCGGTGTGTGGGATCGCAACAGCGAAGTCCGTCGGCGGGACGTCGAGCCCGGTCGGGTACTCCTCCTCGCGCGCGAGCAACGCGTCGGTGTACGCGTCATCGGCGTAGTCGCGCGAAGCGGCGAGCTCGCCGAGTTCTGTCAGGGCGTCGCGGTACGTGTCGCCGGTCAGTTCAATGGCTTCGGTGTGCATTGGTGGCAACGATAGGTAGTACGAACGAGGGGAGCAAATCCGGCCTGAGTCAGTCCGATCCGACCTCTTCGGTCGGTTCGGTTTCGTCGATCGAACCGCCGATCCTGTTCGGGAGGACGCCGCCCGAGCCCCCCGAGTGTCGGATCCGGACGGATTCCTCGGCTTTTTCCTCCGACGCGCCGGCCATCATATACATCTTCTTCGGCCACGTTCGGAGCGCGACCCAGATCGTGAGCGTGGCGGTGAGGCCAACGAGCAGACCGGCCGGCTCAAACAGGGTCAGTACCCACGTCGCCGGGGACCCGCCGTCGCTTCCGAGTGTGATGAGGGCGTTTCCCTGCATGTCGAAGCCGGACTGCTGGGCGGACTGGGTGACCAAGGGCGCGACCCCGCTTGCGATGTAGTGCAGCGGAATCAGCAGGACAGTCATCGCGAGGACCATCTTGACGATGTTCCCGTTCATGATCGGCACCATCAGCGCCAAGAGGAACGGAAACGTCGCGAGGTCGACGCCCCACAACATGTCGTTGTATGGCAGGAGAATGGACATGACGATCGCGATGGGAACCATGATCAGACTGGCCGCGATGGTCGATTCGTGGCCGATGAGGATCGCCGAATCGAGACCGATCGCGAAATCGCG
>PXRY01000010.1 GCA_003022925.1 Halobacteriales archaeon QS_8_65_32
GAGACCCGCGAACTCCTGGGCCTGGACGACATCAGCGAGATCCTCGGCGAGATCGATCAGGAAGCCGAACTCGACATCGAAGCCATGGAGGAAGAAGCCGAGGCGATCAAGACGGGTTCCGACAGCGAGGAGATGAAGAGCTCCGACGAAGTCATCGACGAGATGGACGCTGAGGCGGAGACGGGAAGTGAGATCGACCCCGAAGTCGCCACGGAGGAGGTAGCGGCCGGCAATGGGGCCGACACGTCCGACGAAGCGGACGACCGCGAGCGCGAGGAACTCGAAACGGACGCGAGCACCGACTGACGACCAAGCCTTCTCGCCGACCGAGCGCCGTTCGTCGCTCGCCGTTTATGGCCACGAGACGGCCGTTACCCGGTGACGCACAGTTCGTGAACCGAACGAAGTTATTTTACCCGCGTACCGCCAAAGGAGTGTAATGCCCGGCGAGGAGGTCGATCGGACCAAGCGGGCGACGCTCCGGCGCTTTGCCGCGTTCGGAGCCGCCGGGTCGCTCGCCCGCCTCGCCGACGGCGACGAGAAGGACGACACCGGCGAAACGAGCAGCGACGCCCGCGACGGCATCGCCGGATACGTCGCGGCGACGCCGGGGGCACACTTCTCGAAGGTTCGCGACGACCTCTCGCTCGGGACCGGCGAAACCCAGTATCATATAGAAAAACTCGTCGACGCCGGCGCGATCGAAAGCCGGCGCGACGGCGATTACCGGCGATACTTCCCTGCGAAACGCTTCTCACCGTTCGAACAGCGCGCGCTCGGCTACCTCCGTCGGGACACCGCTCGCGGGATGGTACTCGCGCTGCTCGAAACGCCCGACGTCTCCGCGAGCGAGCTAGCCGACCACCTCGGCGTCTCGCGGCCGACGGTGAGCAAGTACGCCAGCGAACTCGAATCCGCAGGGGTACTCTCGCGAACCGACGGCTACGCGCTACGCCGACCGGAAACCCTATTGGTACTGCTCGTTCGCTATGCCGACTCCTTCAACGAGGACACGGCGGCCTTCGCCGCGAACGCCGACGACCTCGTCCAATTCGATCCCTGAGTGACCGAGCGGTCACGACTCGCAATCCGTACCAGGGGGCAGGTAGGTCCTCGACGGCGAGCGATCGTCGCCCCGAGCAGGTTAAACGACGACTAAACAGCGTATCGACTCGACTGGCGTTACGATGGAACCGATCGAATACTTACCGACTACCGACGAAAGACGGGCGGCAGAGAGGGCAGCGGATCGAAGCGGTCGATCAGACGGTGACTTTCCAGGTCGTCCCCGATGAATAACCCCATTTCTCGATGTGGAGACCGAACCCGCCCCGCTGGAGGGCTGGCATGTTGGTTCCGACCTCCTTCGCCGAGAGGTCGAGTTCCTCGCCGATCAGCCGCGATTTGAAGTAGGTGCGTACGTCGGCGTGCTCACAGAGGTACTGGAGGATGCGGCGTTGTTTCGCGGTGAGTTCGGTCGTCTCGCCGGACGAGGCCTGGGCGCTCATATCATACGAGAGGGACGGTTCACACATAGCCAGTTTGGTACGGCAAGGAAATCGGCTCGCCCTCTATCGATTCCAGCCGCGAGACGGCGACCCGACGAACGCGACGGCGGCGGAAGCGGGAGCGACCTCGGCGATTGGTATGACCGGTTAACTGCGCGGCAGGCCGATCGGCCCGGCGATGGCTCGGTGATGCCTGGCGATGGAGGAACTGACGCGAGCACGACCAGGGCCGGCTCGACGCGGGCGTCGGCACGGACGAGTCCGTGGGCATCGAGGCGAACGACGTCACACGAGCGCGATCGGGTCTCGGCCTGCGACGATCGGAGCCGTCCACGCGTGGACGAACGCGGCGTCGATCGGCGGTAGCTCTTTATTCCCCCACGTCAATCACGCGACATAGGGAGACATCGACCGTGGAAATCTCTGATAAGCTCCTGTGTCTGTTCAGTGCGAGTGTGACCGAATCGGAGGACAAGTACGTTATCGAGGTGCCCCGCCGCGAGATCGACACCGGATCGATCGAACCCGACGAGATATATCGGGTGGCGCTCGTCTCGCGCGACCCGGAGTCGGCGGAGACGGACTCGGGGTCGGGGTCGGGATCGAGTACGAGACGGCGGAACCGACCGTCCTCCGAGCCCCAACCGCCCGTCGAGATCGACGAGGTGCGCTACGTCGAGATCGAGGACATCGGCAAGCAAGGCGACGGCATCGCCCGCGTCGAACGCGGCTACGTGATCATCGTTCCCGGCGCGGAGGTCGGCGAGCGCGTCAAAGTCGAAGTCAGCGAGGTCAAGTCGAACTTCGCCGTCGGCGAGATCATCGACGAGGACGGCTACTGACGACCGGCGGCCGGGCGGACCGATCGAACCGACCGGACCAGCGGTGACGGAGCCGCGACGCCGGCGATACCATACCCGCTCGTTCTACCGGAGCGTACCCTCCGCGACCGGGATCACCCGCCCTCCGACCGAGACGGCCGTCTCGGGGCCGGTCACGTCGGCTCGAAGGCGAAGCAGCGAGGGCCGGTCGATCTCGAAGCCCTGTCCGACGGTCGCGTCGACCGTCGGCGTGTCGAAGCACCGACGCACGGCCAGATAGGCGGCGAGACAGCCGTTCGACGAGCCGGTCGCGGGGTCCTTGGGGACGCCGAGTGCCGGGGCGAACATCCGGGTGTGCAGGTCGGCGTCCGTATCGACGGTCTCGGGCGCGAAGACGAGAATCGCCTTCGCGCCGTGCTCCGCGACGAACGCCTCGTCGATCCGGGCTCGTCACACGGCGTCGATCGAGGTCGTCGGGACGAGAAGCTTCGGAAGGCCGGTCGAGACGACTTCCGGCTCGTAGCGCTCGTCGATAGCCGCCGGGTCGAGATCGAGAACGCGAGCGGCACTCTCCCGATCGACGCTCGTCTCGAAGGCCGGCGGGTTCTGGGCCATCCAGTACACCTCGGTACCGTTTCGGTCCTCGTCGTCACTACCACTGTCGTCATCGTTACCGCCGTCACCACCACCGTCGTCACCGTCACCGTCGCCCGCTTCGACGGTGACGGGGATCGAGTCCCTCTCCAGGTCGATAACGATCTCCCCGGAATCCCGGCCGGCGACGGTCTCGCGGAGCACGGCGGCGGTCCCGAGCGTCGGGTGGCCCGCGAAGGGGAGCTCTACCGTCGGCGTGAAGATCCGGACGCCGTAGCCGGCGTCCGTCGGCTCCGAATCCGTGACGAACGTCGTCTCCGAGTAGTTCATCTCTCGGGCGACCGCCTGCATCGTCTCCGTGTTCAGGTCCCCGGCGTCGGTGACGACGGCCAGTTGGTTGCCGGCGTATTTCCGTTCGGCGAAGACGTCGACGATGTGAAACGGGTTCGAGACCATCGGATACGTTCCCGTCGACGCGCGAGGACAAAGAACGAGGGGACGCTGGTCGATGGCATCGCTGGCCCGTATCCGGCGAACGATGGCGACAGGACGCCAAGCGTCTCCCGTCGCGCTCTCCTCGCTCTCCCCGCTCCCCGAGTTACCGGGCGCGCCGCACCCGCGAGGGTCCGAGGAGTTCCGAACGGCTCCGGCGCTTCCCCATACGGCTACCAAACCGAACACGACCGTCGCGACCACCCGAAACGCTTTGCACGCATCTCCTGTCGGGTACCAATGTGCACCATGCTGAACGACGCTCGTCGACCGACGACCCCGCCGTGAGGTCCGATGTCGAAGCTCGCTTCAGGAGTATAACCGATGCGTGACTTCTCGAACCACGCCGCGAATCGCGTGCCCGAACGCGACGTTTCGATCACTGACATCACTACGTGCGTCGTGGCGGGTAACTTCGAGTGGAATCTCGTGCGAATTCACACCGACGCCGGAGCGGTCGGGCTCGGCGAGGCCTATCGCGGCGGCGGCGTTACCGACGTGATGGAGTACACGAAGCGCTTCCTGCTCGGCGAGAACCCCCTTGATGTCGAGCGCCTGTTCCGGCGGATAATCCAGGAGACGTCGGGTCACGGCGGCACGACGGGTAAGGTCGTAACCGCCGCGTCAGGTATCGAGATCGCGCTGTGGGACCTCGCGGGCAAACTGCTCGACCTGCCGGTCTACCAGCTCTTGGGTGGCAAGTACCGCGACCGAATCCGAATGTACTGTGATTGTCACGCCGGCGACGCCTACGCCCTCGAGGACGGCTATCACGCCCCCGCGGACGACGACGCCTACGACCCCGAAGCGTACGCGGGCACCGCCCGCGAGGTCACAGGCGAGGGTTTCACCGCTCTCAAGTTCGACCTCGATCAGCCGACGGACAACCACCCCAACCCCTACAACGGCCGCCTGTCGAACGCCGCAATCGAGCGCAAGGTCGAGACGGTCGCCGCGGTGCGAGAAGCGATCGGCCCTGAGGTCGATCTGGCGTTCGACTGTCACTGGGACTATTCGCTCGACAGCGCGAAGCGCCTCTGTCGGAAACTGGAGGACTTCGACCTCATGTGGCTCGAAGACGTGATTCCCCCCGAGAACACCGCCGCCCAGCGAGAGATCACTCGGAGTGCACGAGTACCGATCGCGACGGGTGAAAACAGGTTCCGGGTCCACGAGTTCGAAGACCTACTCTACGACTTCGGCGTCGATATCGTGACTCCCGACCCGACGACGTGTGGCGGGCTCGCCGAGTCGAAGCGAGTCGCCTCTCGCGCGGAGGAGAACTACATCACGTTCTCGCCGCACAACGTTTGCGGGCCGATCGGGACGATGGCCTGCGTGCATCTCGGAGCCTGTGTCCCCAACTTCGACGTGCTTGAATACCACGCGCGGGACGTCCCTTGGTGGGACGATCTTCACGATCACGGCGACCCGCTCATCGACGACGGGTATATCGAAGTCCCTAAAAAACCGGGATTGGGCATCGAACTCGACGAAAGCGTGGCGCGCGAGCACCTCCACGACCCGGGAACGATGTTCGGCTGAGGACGCCGGTTGCGAACTACCCGGTCAGCAGTACAGCGCCCCTCTTCGATTCGACTCGTTCATAAAGAACAGTACCGCGTTCTCGACAGCCGCTCGTCCGATCGCCGTCGGTCAGCAGGAACGTCGGCATGTTACGAGCCGGTGTTACGTTATGCAGCTGTCCGGCCGAATAATCGCTACCGGGCGGGACTGAAAGGGGCCGACCGCTCGGCGAAGGTGGGCGACGTAAGCACCACAAGCGAGCGACCGGAGGGAGCGAACCGAGGCGCGTGGTTCGAGGGAGCGAAGCTCTCTCGTCATCTGCTCGCAGGCGAAGACCGCTCGCATGGTCCGTGGGACCTCTGGTCCCACGCTCATTGCGGGAAATCTCCGATTTCCCGCTTGCAGCAAAAACGTGAAGTGTTTTTGCCACATTTACGAGAACGGAGTTCTCGTGAGTAAATCAGAACTCGAAGAGTTCCCATCACATCACAAAAGACGCTCCGTGTCTTTTGAACGACAGCGAGCCCCCCGAGCCGAGCGTGTCAGGGACTTTCGAATCGTTCAGTACGGATATCTGTCATACTCAACGCTGCTAACTTAAACTGCTTGTCGCGGAACCAGCAAATCTATGTTCGGCGCTGGCCCACGCTTCGTCCGGACTGTTCTATGACTCGCCGGCGTGCGCCTCGTCCGGTGTTCGATCCGCTCGCGCCCCCTGCCTCGCGACGGACCCGATAGCCGCAGCACTCGGGTACCGTTTCGCTACGTCCCGTAGCCCGTAGTCGCACTCTTCCGATCGAACACGCGCGCACACCCACATGCAGACAGCCGCCAAGTCGCCGGCACATAGCCGGGGCTCACTCGTCTATGCGTCGTCTCTTAAATACCGGACGTACCGCTCGCGGTTGCAGCAACCGCTCGAATCACGACCGACGACCACGAACGACGGTCGCCGAATCACGGACGGTCGTCGTCGATGACCACGGCCGACACAGCCGACGCGACCGGAGCGGAGCCATTACTCCGGCACAACCGCGACTTCCGGCGCTTTCTCGCCGGACAGTTCGTCACTAACGCCGGGGACAGCCTCTACACCGTCGCCGTGTTGTGGCTCGTCTTCGAGCTCAGCGGCTCGACCGTCCTCACGGGGATCGCGAACGCGATACTACTGCTCCCGTGGCTCTTACAGGCACTTGCCGGACCGATCGTCGATCGGCTGCCGCTCAGGCCCGTGCTCGTCGGATCACAGGTCGCCCAAGGTGTCGTCGTGCTCGCGCTTCCGATCGCCGCCGCCATAGACCGACTGAGCGTCGCCGTCTTGCTCGCGGTCGTTCCGGTGTTGACGCTCGCGACGCTGCCGATGGAACCGATGGCGGCGACGCTCGTTCCTCGCATCGTTCCCGGCGAGCAGTTGTTACAAGCCAACTCCGCGCTCGCGACCGTCACGCTCGGACTGGACATGGTCTTCGAGGCGCTCGGCGGCGCGTTCATCGCCGTCTTCGGCGTGACGACGCTCTTCCTGTTCGACTCGCTCACGTTCGCCGTCGCCGGCGTGCTGTTCGCCGGGATCGCCGTTCCGAGTGCGGCCGCTGAGGCCACGGACGAGGAACCGAACAGAATCGGCCGGTCGGTACTGGAGTCGTACGTCGCCGATCTTCGAGTAGGAGTCAACGCGCTTCGCGGGACCGTCTTCGTCGAATTAGTGCTGTTGGCGGCGGTCGCCAACCTCGCGGCCGGCGTGACGCTCGCGATCCTACCGGCGTTCGGCGACGGGCTCGGCGGCCCCGCGGTCTACGGCTTCCTATTGGGGGCGCCCGGTATCGGCCGGCTCGTCGGCTCGCTCGTCGCTCCCTACTTCGAACCCGTCGCGTACGGGCGACTGTTGCTCGTCGGCAACTCGGTAGCCGCCTGTTGCTGGCTCGCTGCGGTGTACGCGCCCTCGCCGGCGCTCACCGTTTTCCTGTTCGGACTCGCGTGGGTGCCAGCCGGCATCAGCGGCGTGCTCACGTCGACACTGAACCAGACCGTGTTCTCGGGCGACCTCCTCGGTCGCGTGTCGTCGACAAAGGGAACTGCCTCGGGGGCCACACTGCCACTCGGTTCGCTCGTCGGTGGCGTCGTCGCCGAGGTACTAGGAATACGGACGACGATGGGGCTGGCCGCGTTCGGTTTCGGGTTCACGGGGCTGTACGTCCTCGTCCGCCCGCAGCTTCGAGACCTTCCCGCGGTCAGGGACGCCGATCCAGCGGCGTTCGACGTGACGGCGTCGCCGGACCGCGATAACCAGTAGCATGGGGATAATAGTCGTTCGAACTCGACATAGCGGGTCGTCACCACGTCGAACAGCCGATAGTACCTATCGTACGTCGCGACGTAATCGGACCCCTATCGCTTCCACGTGGCATGCGACGACGAAATCGGTGAACGACGCGTCGTTGTCGTCCCACTCGACGAATTTGTTAGCCGCTCGACCGAATACTTCCTCAGGAACGCGCTCGAACCGGAACAGGCCGCTTTCGGCGAGCGCCCTGAACAGCAGCTCGGAGCGAAGCGCGTTTTTCAGCCGAGTCGCGGCTTCGTCGAGCGCGTACTCGTTGACGACGAACTGCCGGTAGGAGAAGATCACCGTCGCGCACGAACTCGGCCAGCGCCCGTGACGGTCCGTGGAGTTCGTCGTTCGTATCGAAGAAAGCGAACAAGAACTTCGGTTCGAGGAAGACCCGATGGGTCAGCCGTTCCGGAGCGTACGCCGAAACGGAAATCAGTCCGACCTCGGGTTTGATCGACCGCTCCATTCACTCTTCGTGTTCGACCGACCCGACAAACCGGATTCCGCTCTCGGCCCCGCTCCACTCCTCGACGAGGTCGTCCTCGGTGGCAGCGTTCGTCCGTGATTCGTCGAGCAGGGGTTTTCGATCGATCGTGCATCGGCGATCGCCGCTCGGATTCGACTCGACGCCACGGTTATAGCCTCGCCCGAACAGCACCGTGCATGCCACGCGTCGATAGCGAAGTCCTCCGGTCGTTCGCCAGCGAGGTCACAGAAGCGTTCGGCGCTCCCCCGGCTATCGCCAGCGCGGTCGCGACGTCGCTCGTGAGCGCCGATCTCCGGGGCCACGGCTCGCACGGGGTGATCCGGCTCGCGACCACTTACCGGGAGATGATCGACGGTGAACAACTGAGCCCGGCCGCGACGCCCAGGGTCGTGAGCGAGAACGACCGGAACGGCGAAAGCAACGGGGACGACGGCGGAAACTACCGGAGTAGCGACGGCGAGCCGACGGTGCTCGTCGACGGCGGCCGGGGGTTCGGCCAGGTCGCCGGCCGGTTCGCTACCGACGTGCTCACGGGACGCGCGGCGGCACACGGCATCGGGGCCGTCGGCATCCTCGATGCCTCACACCTCGGCCGCGTCGGCGAGTTCGCAGAGCGTGTCGCCGATGCCGGATACCTCTTTACCGCGTGGGTGAACACCGGCGGCACCGCCTCACTCGTCGCGCCCGTCGGCCGAAGCGATCGCCGCCTCGCGACCAATCCGCTCGCCTTTGGCGTGCCTTCCTTCGGCGTTCTCCCCTTCCCGATCGTTCTCGACATGGCGACGAGCCAGGTCGCCCACGGCAAGATAACGAAACGGGCGATCGAAGGCGAGTCGCTCCCGCCGGACTGGGCGATCGACGACGAGGGGGACTCGATCACCGACGCCGAGGTTTTCGAGGCCGGTACGGGCGCGATGGCTCCGCTCGGCGGCCGGGTCGCCGGACACAAGGGCTTCGGGCTCGCGGTCGTCGCCGAACTGTTCGCCGGCATCTGTGCCGACGGCCGCGTCGCCGGCGAGCGCGCACCTGAAACGGTGAATAACTCGGCGCTGTTCGTCGCCATCGACCCCGATCGGTTCGGTAGCGCCGAGCGCAATCGCGAGCGGATCGAGGCGCTCGTCTCGTTTCTCGACGGGGCCAACGAGCGGCCGAACCTCGTGCCCGAGTCCGCGCGCGGCGATCGTCAGCTGCTGCCCGGCGAGGCCGAACACCGAACGGCGATGGAGCGCCGCGAGCAGGGGATCCCGATCGACGAACGAACCGCCGGGGCACTAACCGACGTCGCTGCCGCCTACGGCGTCGACGTGCCCCAAGACCTCGAATCCTAACCATTCCCGTGCTCCCGTTCGGTGTCAGTTTTCGATTTTGTTCTCGTTCTCGTCGTCCCTCCGTTCGCCCCTCGACGTCGCTCGCCGCTACGCTCGTCTCGCGGCGGCCCATCGGGTCGCGCCGCGATCCGTGCTCAGTCGTCGGTTTCGAGCTGGCGAACGGTAAGTACGGGCACCGGGGAGGTCCGAACCACCTCTTCGGCGACGCTTCCGAGCAGGAAGCGATGGGCACCGTCGCGGCCGCGCGTGCCGGTCGCAATGAGATCGGTTGCCGTCTCCGCGGCGTACATACGGATGACCGCGGCGGGGTCGCCCGCCTCGACTGCCGTGTGAACCCCCCGATCGGCCCGCTCGGCGACCGCGGCGACCGCCCGCTCCGCGCGCTGCCTGCGGGCGTCGGCGCTCCCGTCGTCGTTCTCGTCGTCGCTACCCTTGCCGTTCTCCGTAGCGTCGTCACCCCCGGCCCCCTCACCGTCGTCGATTGTGTCGACGACCGAGAGCGCGTGGACCGTGGCGTCGAACCGTCGAGCGAGGTCGAGCGCGACGACGACCGCACGCTCGCCGCTCGCCGACCCGTCGGTCGCGACGACCAGGCTGGAGATCATCACTGCTTCGTAGCGGTCGCTCCGGCTTAAAACGGGTCGATCCTGTCGTCTATACCGCTCGAATCGCTCGCGTCGTCCGCGAGGTTTTCGGCATCGGCGGTTCCTGGAGCTGTCCCTCCCGATCCGTACGCGTCGGGTTCCATCAAGGACAGTTCGCCCAGCGGTGTTTAAGTAGGCGAGAAAGACCGACCGGAACCGGTTCGGGTGGGACTGGAAGGGGCCGACCGCTCGGCGTTCTCGTGAGCGAGTGCAACGAGCGAACGAGAGTTCGGAGGGCGAGCGTAGTCGTTCGAGAGAGCTTAGCTCTCTCGTGATGTGGCAGGAACGCTTCGCGTTCCTGCTGCAAGCTGGAAATCGTAGATTTCCAGCACTGACCGAAAGACGCCGAGGGCGTCTTTCGAACCACGAGTCCTTCGTAGAACCCCAGCGATGCAAGCACGTGAGTGAGCGGAGCTTCCTCGAACCACGAGGCGTGAGCGAACGCGAGCGCCTCGGATGGCGAACGGGGAGGAACGACCCGTGAGCGGGCCTACGGCCCGCGAGCAGAAGCCGAGCGCGTTGGGGCTTCCAAAGTGGTCTCGGCGGCTCTTCGCTTGAAACCTGCTACACGAAACACGACCGTTCGCCCGGAGAGGTGGGTTTTTGATCCAGGACGACACACCGGCGAGCATGACCGACGGGCCCGTCGACGACGATCCGACCCCGGCGGGCGAGGACGCCCGAACGGACACCGACGCCGGTAGCGACGCCGATACCGACAGGAATTCCGAACCGGACTCGGGCAACGGTCCCGACAGTGGCTCCGGGTTCGACCGTGGCCTCGATTCCGAGCCCGTCGCCGTCAAGGAGGTCTTGGTGCCGGTCGACGGCAGCGACGAATCGATAGCGGCGATGGAGTACGCGACCGCTCGCCGCCCGCGGCGAGCGGTTCATGGACGTCGCCCGCGAGCGCGCCCCTGAAGACGTTTCGCTCACCTTCTCGACGGCGTATGGCTTCTCCCCGACGCAGAAGAGCCGCCACCCCGGTAGCGTGATCGTCGACGCTGCAGACGCCGCCGCCGTCGACTTCCTCGTGATCCCCCGCGAGTCCGGCAGCGCGGGTCAGGACGAGACCCTCAGCAGCGCCGCCGAATACGTGCTTCAGTACGCCGACCAGCCCGTGCTCTCCACATAGCACCTTTCGCGCTGCGCGCGGCCTTCGGCCGCGCTCGGCAAAATCTGCACCAAAAGTACTCCTCTCTCATTTCACCGTCGCTACGCGACGGTTCCGTTCGTTCGTCGGCCCGTTTACTCGCTTTGCTCGTTCACGGTGAACCGCTCGCTCTCCGATGGCTCGCTCGCGGATGCGAGAGTAACAGCCGCATAAAAAGTCCATCTTCCTTCTGTTCGATCCACTCGTAAAAAACCCTTATTATTGAGTATGCGTTATCATTTGCCATGTCGGTAGTAAGTGGACTACTCCAAGCCGCACTCGGAGTCGTTGCACTGGCGCTCGTCCGTTGCTACGACCTTCGAGAGCGGTTCGAGGAAGTCACCGGACCCGGTTCGCTGAAATTCGATCCCGGTGCGGCGATCCTCTTCGGTTCAGCGGCGTTCGTCGTGTTCGGTCTCGCATCCGCAGCGTGGCCGGTAGTGAGCTGAGAGGGACTTACCGAGAACAAACCGATCCCTTTGGGCTCGCCGAACCGTCGGGACTGCTGGATCTTTCGAGTCCCTCATCAGCTACTGCAACTGCAGCACCATTTCCATCTCGAGGCCGACCTTTCGGTAGAATGCTATCGCCACGCCATTCCATGTTCGACCAAATGTACTAATACGTCACCAACTCGAACCGATCGAGTCGATCAGGCACGGCGAGATGCGCACTGCGTTCGCCGAACTGCTCCGACCGTCGAGAGCGCTCGACAGTTCTCGTTTCGAAACGGCAACCGCGTATCCTCTCAGATACTTTATAATTTACACGGTCTCCGAACGTAATGTCATTACGGCATGAAACCACTGCCTGCACCAGTCGATCCGCGTACCGTCGTTGGCTACCGTACAGAGACCGAGGTGAGCGCCTGATGGCGCTTGACGCCGGTCTCGGCGGCGTATCGCCT
>PXRY01000011.1 GCA_003022925.1 Halobacteriales archaeon QS_8_65_32
TGTGCCGCGAGCGACCGCAGGGAGCGAGCGGTAGCGCGCACGGACGGGAGGCGCGAACGGAGTGAGCGCGGTCGCGGCGGAGCTGCTCCCTGCTCTCGTTCGCTCGCTCTGCTCGCTCACGACAACGCCGGAGGGAGTACGCGCTATTTTGGTGGAGATTTTGCCGAGCGCGGCCGAAGGCCGCGCGCAGCGCAAAAGGTCCTACTGGAACGTTCGGCCGACTTCCTGCTGTTCTTGCGGTTCGCCCGCGTCGAAGCGCTGTTCGATCTCCTCGTAGCGTTCGCGGGTCTCGTCGGTGACGCTCGGGGTCACCTCGCCCATCGCCTGCTCGAAGTGTTCGGTACCGATCCGGACGTTAGACACGCCGCTCGCGACGTTCTCGGGATCGATCTCGGTGATGAACTCCCGGCTCGCAGCGAGCGCGGCCTCCCGGGCAACGGCTTCTAAGTCCGCGCCGACGTACCCCTCCGTCCGACGAGCCAGCGAGTCGAGGTCGACGTCGTCGGCGAGCGGCTTGTCCCGGGTGTGGACCTGGAAGATCGCCCGGCGACCCTCCTCGTCCGGCACCGGCACGTGGACATGACGGTCGAGCCGACCCGGCCGCAACAGGGCCGAATCGATCAGGTCCGGCCGGTTCGAGGTCGCGATCACGACGACGTCCTCTAAGTCCTCTAGTCCGTCGAGTTCGGTGAGCAACTGGGAGACGACGCGTTCGCCCACGCCCGAGTCGCCCATGCGCTGGCCGCGTTCGCCCGCGATGGCGTCGATCTCGTCGAAGAAGATCACCGTGGGAGCGTTCTCCCGGGCCTTGCTGAACACTTCGCGCACGCCCTTTTCGGACTCGCCGACGTACTTGTTCAGCAGTTCGGGACCCTTGATCGAGATGAAGTTCGACTCGGCCTCGTTCGCGACGGCCTTGGCGAGTAGGGTCTTGCCGGTGCCGGGTGGGCCGTACATGAGCACGCCCTTTGCGGCCTGCATGTCGAGGCTCTCGAAGACCTCGGGGTAGTCGAGGGGCCACTGGATCGTCTCGCGCAGGCGCTCTTTGGTGGTTCCCAGGCCGCCGACGTCGTTCCACGTGATGTCGGGTACCTCGACGAAGACCTCGCGCAGCGCGGAGGGTTCGATCCCCTTGAGCGCGCCCTTGAAGTCGTCGTTGGTCACCTGGAGCGATTCGAGCACCTCGGCGTCGATCTGCTCGGCGTCCAAGTCGAGTTCCGGACGAATCCGGCGGAGCGCGCCCATCGCCGCCTCCTTCGAGAGCGACTCGATGTCCGCGCCGACGAACCCGTGGGTGTTCTCGGCGTACTGGCCGAGGTCGATGTCGTCGGCGAGGGGCATTCCCCGCGTGTGGACCTGGAGGATCTCCTCACGACCGTCCTTGTCGGGCACGCCGATCTCGATCTCGCGGTCGAACCGGCCGCCGCGACGGAGCGCCTGATCGAGCGAGTCCACTCTATTGGTCGCGCCGATCACCGTTACCTGCCCGCGGTCCTCCAACCCGTCCATCAGGCTCAACAACTGGGCGACGACGCGGCGTTCGACGTCACCGGTGGTCTCGCCTCTCTTGGGAGCGATCGAGTCGAGCTCGTCGATGAAGACGATCGCCGGTTCGTTCTCCTCGGCTTCCTCGAACATCTCCCGGAGCTGTTCTTCGCTCTCGCCGTAGTACTTCGACATGATCTCCGGGCCGGAGATGTCGGTGAAGAAGGCGTCTATCTCGTTGGCGACGGCCTTGGCTAAGAGGGTCTTGCCCGTGCCTGGCGGGCCGTGCAGCAAAACGCCCTTTGGCGGTTCGATCCCCAACTGTTGGAACAGTTCGGGGTGGCGCATCGGGAGTTCGATCATCTCCCGGACCTGCTCTAACTCGCGTTCGAGCCCGCCGATATCCTCGTAGGTGACGCTCGGCGTGCTGTGGGAGCCGACGCCATCGGAGACCTGCTCGGCGGGTTTCTCGCTCACGTCGATCTCCGTGTTGTCAGTGACGATTACCGTCCCCGAGGGGTTGGTCTTTGCGACCTTCAGTGGGATCTTCTGGCCGCTCATCCCGCCCATCGGGCCGAAGCCGAGCGAGAAGGGGATGGTTTGCCCTTTGGTGATCGCCTGGCCCGACAGCCGATCGCGGATGTACGAGCCGATGTTGCCTCGGATACGGAGGTTCTGGGGTAGGGCAACGGTCACTGCCTCGGCGGGATTGACGTCCGCTTTCTCGACAGTCACGCTGTCGTCGATGCCGACCTCCGCTTCCCCGCGTAGGCGGCCGTCGATCCGGATGATTCCCTGGCCCTCGTCTTCGGGGTAGCCCGGCCAGACGCGCGCGACGGTCGGACTGCCCGAACTCCCGATCCGAACGTAATCGCCGTTTTGGAGGTCCAACTCACCCATCGCGGCGCGATCGACCGCGGCCAGCCCGCGGCCGGCGTCCTTCTGCTTGAGCGGCTTGACCGTGAGTTTCATCGGGCCACCTCGATCGTGAGCACGCCGTTGTGGATCGACGGCGCGCGCGCGCCGGCGGGCAGGTCGAACTCGAACTGTTCGTCCGCCTCGGTTACGACGATCGCCGTGCCGTCAACGGCGTCGATCGTCGCGTCGCCGATCTCGATCCCTAAGTCCGCGACGAACAGCGTCGCGTCCTCGTAGTCCTGCCGTCGCAGGGTAGTGCCTTGCTGGTCGTCGAATTGCTCTATATCGATCTTCATCCTAACATCAGGTTAGTCGTACTTCTATAAAAATGTTGTGCCATCGACGGCCTGCTTCGATGCGAGGCCGGCCGACGCCGGTCGGTTCGACCCCGTGCCGTGGGAGGTTTATACCCGATCGGGCGAACGGGTCGTATGGAGACCGTTACCCACTACGGGCGCAAGACGGCCTACCGAGTGGTCGATACTGAAGGGCCGCGTCGTCTTTACGTTCACGGCAGCGGGGCCGATCACCGACTTTGGGCCCGCCAGTACGCAAGCGGCGGGGTTGCCCTCGACGTGAGCGGCCACGGCGAGTCAGAAGACGTCGACGCCGAACCCGGTTACGAGACGCTCTCAGCGTACGCCGACGACGTTCTCGCGGTCGCCGCCCAGACCGACTGTCGGGTTCTCGTCGGCAACTCGCTGGGCGGGGCGGTATGCTTACACCTGCTGCTCGAACGCGGTTCGGCGGCCGACGCCGCGTTCGACGCGCTCGTGCTCGCGGGGTCGGGCGCGAAACTCGGCGTACTCTCCTCGCTTCGCGAGAAGCTCGACGACGATTTCGAGCGCGCGATCGACTTCCTGCACGAACCGAACAGACTGCTTCACGATCCCGAGGGACTCGGCAGCGACGCCCACAATGGAAACGATCCGATCGCGCGATCGAAGGAAGCGATGCGCGAGACCGGCCAGGCGGTGGCCCAGCGCGACTTCCTTTCCTGTCACCGCTTCGACGTGCGCGATCGACTCGACGAAATCGCGATGCCGACGCTCGCACTCTGTGGGGAGTACGATCGGCTCACACCCCCCGAATACCACGATTTCCTCGCGCGGGAAATTCCCGACGCCGAACGCGAGGTCGTCCCCGACGCCGCCCACCTCGCAATGGTCGAGCGTCCCGGGGAGTTCGACGCCGCCGTCGATCGATTCCTCGATCGTCGACTCGGCGACTGAATCTCGGATGAACAACGAACGACGAACAACGAGCGACGGTCGATCGACGATCGGTCGGGCCCCATCAGTCCCGGACGCGGACGATCCCCGACTGAAGGACTCGATAGTTCGGGACGAGGAACTCTTCGGAGTCGTTCTCGATCAGTGTGGCGACGACGTCTACTTCCTGGACGATCCCGCGGTGGCCGTCGATCTCGATCTCGTCGCCGATGCCGTACGGTTGATTGAGCAGCAAGTAGACCCCCGCCGCGCTCGACGCGAGGATGTCCCGACCGGCGAGCCCGCCCAGGAAGACGACCGCGAAAGCATAGGCCGCGAGCAGTACCACGAGGGCGCTCGTCGCGACGCCGAGTTGACTCAGTGCGATCAGTCCGGCAACGTAGAGGATGCTGTATTTCGCGAAGAGGGCGAGAAGGTTGACCTCGGGGAGTTTCACCCCGCGAAGACGCTCGTTGATCTCCACCTCTGCCTTGTCGGCGACGATCAGCCCCAAGATGACGGTGAGCGCCGCGACGAACAGTTGGGGAAGGAAGATCGTGAGCTCGGTCCAAAAGAGCCGCGCGTTGAGCAGTCGAGCGACGTTGAGCGCCACTAAGAGGGTAACCCCGAGGACGAACAGCGTCGCTAACTGGGACAGCAAGGTCACCGTCGAGGTCCCCAATCGGTCGGCGGTTCGCTCGAAGGCGGTGCCTTCGGCGGCGTCGGCGATGCCCGCGGCGGTGAGCAGCCGGCGGCTCGCGTCGCCGACGAGATAGCTCACGAGCACGCCGATCAACAGAATGACGACAGCGAAGACGATGTTGTTCTGAGCGAACAGCTGGCGGATGAGACTCCGGAGAACACCCTGCCACTCGACGAGGAACACTTAGTATTCCTCCGGGTCGACCTCGAGGACGATCTCGCCCGCTTTGAACGCCCGCACCATCCCGTCGGATTCGGAAAGGACGACCGCGATCGCGTTCGTATCGCGCGTGATCGCCCCGCCAGCCATGTGCCGGGCACCGAGGCCCTTTGGGATGTCGACGCCTTCGGCGGCGGGTTCGAGATAGCGATAGGCCGAGACGATCTTGCCCGAGTCCGAAATAACGAAGGCTCCGTCGAGTCGGGTGAACTCCTTTACCATCACGTTCACGATGGCGTCGCCGACGTGGACGTGCGATTTTTCGAAGGGGTTGTACGAGAGCGGCCGGGACTTGTTCATCACCTTGCCCGCGTCGCCGACGATGAACAGCGCGCCGACCGGTTTTCCCTTCTGACCCTTCTTGCCGAGTTCGATCGCGAGTTCGAGGACGTTGCGAACGACCGAGGGTTCCGCCCGGGACTCGGCGAACAGCGAGTAGATGCCCGACCGACTAAAGGAGTTGACTCGCACGCACGTGAGGGTGTCGATCTCCTCATCGAAGATCCGGGTCGCACAGGCGATCTCGTCGCCCTCGGCGATGAGGTTGCCCTCCAACGCGCCTTCGAGGCCGAAGCGGATCCGGTCGGCGACGTTCTCGAACTCGAGAGGCAGTTCGACGAACGGATCGGCACCGACCCCGTTATCGGGTGCGACGACGACGACATCGAGGTTAGTGTCGTCGAGCGTCGCGAACCGCTCGTGGAAGGCCGCACTCGGCGAGAAGAGAAATACGGCGTCGACCTCACCGACGACGCGTTCACGGAGGTCGCTTACGTCCGCCATTGGTTGTATCCATTCGTCCGGTATGAAAAAGACTTCTGAACGGTCCGTCGCCCGTCAGCCGTCCGTCAGCCACCGATCGACTGATATTCGTTGGTATCCCCTGGCATCCGCCGTGCTACGAGCTACCGATCCCCACGAATTTTGATCGAGTCAGATCCGAGAAACCGGCAGCCGGTGCGGAATACGAACGATGCAAGTATCCGGAAGTTCTACGCGGAAATGACGTATATGGACGTCTCGTTCCGCCTGACGATCGCCGTTTTCGTAGTCCTCGCGCCGACGGCGCTGTTTCTCGGACTTTGGCACGGACTGACGTCCCTACGCGACGACGACCTCGCCGGCGAGGTGACCGCGCGCCAGCTCCGTGGGGTGTTCGATGCGCTGCCGTCGGGCCAGCCCGACGCCGGCCGGTTCGAGGGCGTTCCCAACGGGGGGATCGACCCAGCCGTCGGTGGGTCGCGCGAAGCCGAGACGCCGACGCCGACCGAGCCACGGGCCGTCGAACCGGGGACTGTCGAACCGACGCCGGCAGAATCGGGGGCCGTAGAAGCGGGAACTGCTGAGTCGGAGGCCGCCGAATCGGGGATCGAGATCGGCGTCGAGCCCGATCCCGTCGAGTGTTCGCGCTGTGAGGAACTCAATCCCGCTGGAGCCGAACTCTGCTGGGGGTGTGGCGGCTACATCGAGGACGCGGTCGGATCGGAGTAGTCGAATCGGAGTCGTCGAATCGTAGCGACCGGATCGGAGCCGCTGGACTGATGCGACCCATGGCCGGCTATTTCATCCGACCGCCGAACCGTCGACAGCATCCCGAAAAGCTCCGAACGGCTCGTGGAGCCGCTCAGGTAGTATTGAGATAGCGACAGTGAGGTAGAAGAGGAGTGCAGAACAGTTTGAAAGCCCCCGACGCGCTCGACTCGGGAGGCTCGCTGTCGTTCAAAAGGCGCTTCGCGCCTTTTGTGATGTGATGGGAACTCGAAGAGTTCCGATTTACTCACGAGAACTCCGTTTTCGTGAATGTGGTAAAAACGCGGAGCGTTTTTGCTGCAAGCGGGGAATCGAAGATTTCCCGCAATGAGTGTGAGACCTCCGGTCCCACGGACCATGCGAGCAGGCTTCGCCAGCGAGCAGGTGACGAGACGGCTTCGCCGTCTCGAACCATGCTCCTCGGCTCCCTTCGGTCGCCTGCGGTGCTTGTTTCGCCCGCCGTCGCCGAGCGCGAGGTCGGCCCCTTTCAGTCCCGCCCATAGCGGTTATTCGGCGGGCAATCGCATGAGTTGACACTGCTGCCGCCCGAGTGCTAACTGTTAAGACGGACCACGACCAAGAGGTATCGTAATGGGGTTTCGTAACGGCATCGATCGCGCCTTGCCGGCAGCGACGGCTCCCGGAATCGACGGCGACCCCCGATGACGCGGCTCCGTCTACGTCTGTTCGGTGATTACGTCCCGGTAGCGGACTCGGCTCCCCTTCGAGCCGAGTATCGATCGATCGTTGATTGCTGCCTTCGATCGAGAGAAAAATTCGACCTGCCGAACGTAATGTCCGACCCGACCACGACAGAACGCATCCTCACCTGAACGCTGTTGCTCGCGAGCACGATGACCGCTATTTCGACCACGACCCTCTCGCCGGCGTTACTGGCGATCGAAGCGCACTCTACGAACGCCGCGAACGTCAGGCTCCTCGTGGGGCTTCTCGTCTCGATCACGGCGCTGTGTATCGGACTGGGAAGCCCGCTCGCGGGGATCGTCGCCGACCAGTACGGCAGGCGAACACTGCTGCTCTGCTCGCTCGGGGGCCACTGCCGCGGCCGGCAGCGCCGGGTACGTCCTCGATTCGCTCGCAGCGATCCTCGTGAGCCGCGCGCTGCTCGGCGTCGCCGGGGTCATCGTCGCCGCCACGACGCTGATCACCGACTTCTTCGCCGGGGAGCGCCGCGATTCGATCCTCGGTCTCCGGGGGGATCGTCTTCTTCGCCGGCGGCGTGTTCCTCCCGGTCGGCGGCGCGCTCGCCGACATCGGCTGGCGGCTACCGTTTCTCGTCTACCTCGCTCCCCTGGCACTCGTTCCGCTCGTGATCGGCTGGGTGAACGAACCCGACCGGCCGGGCCCCAAGGTAGCGCGAGACGGCGGCCGAATTCCCCGAACTCCGGCGACTCGGCGTCCCGAAGCGGTAAGCCCCTCCGGTCGATCGGGCGGCCCGCGCTCGGGCGGCTGGCGGCGATCTACGGGACGATGGTCGCTGCCCAGGCGATCTACTTCACGATCCCGGTCCGGATGCCCTTCTATCTCCGGGGGGTCGCGGAGGCGAGCGGGGCGGCCATCGGCGCGGCGATCGCGACGATGCTGTTCGTCGGTGGCGTCGTCTCGACGCGGTTCGGGCGCGTCAACCGCCGGGTGGGCGTCGTCGGCGCCGTGGCCCTTCACTTCGCGGTGATGGGTATCGGCTACGCGGTCGTCACGCTGAGTTCGGATTACGCCGGCGTCATCGCCGGGTTGGCCGTCACCGGCCTCGGGCTCGGGTTGCAGCTGCCGGCGTTCAACATGTGAGCCGCGGCGGCCGTCCCCGACGGGTTTCGGGGTCGCGCGCTGGGCGGGCTGACGAGCGCGCTGTTCGTCGGACAGTTCTGCTCGCCGATCCTCACGCGGCCGCTCGTCGAGCAGGTCGGACTGGGCCGGACATACGGAATCACTGGCCTGGCGATGGTCGGACTCGCAGTCGTTCTGATCGCAGCGCGGTCGAGAATTCGGCCGCCCGCGTCGATCGAGCGAGGTTCGGAAGAGCGCAGGCCGAGTACCGAAACGTAAGCGTCGAACGTGGATACCAGTCAGTCGCCGGATAGCACCGCCGGCCGCTGGAGACTGACAGCGATGTTTAGTGAATCGACAAGAGCCGACGGAGCCTACCTCGGGCAGGACTGGAAGGGGCCGACCGCTCGGCGAACCCCGGCGATGTAAGCACGTGAACGACCGGAGGGAGTGAACGCGCGCAGCGAGCCGCGGGTAGTCGTTCGAGAGAGCGAAGCTCTCTCGTGATGACGGGAGAACTCCGTTCTCCCGAACCACGCGGGACTCTTCGAGTCCCGCGGATCATGCGAACGGGCCTCCGGCCCGTGGGCAGAAGCCGAGCGTGTCGGGGGCTTCCGAAACGGTCTCAGCGACTCCTTGCTCGAAAAGTTCTGAATCGGACTCTACCGAATCGGCCCAGGAGTGTTAGTCTTCGTCAGTCATGATGTCCGCGGACAGCCCTTGAGCCATCTGGATGTCCTTCGAGTTATTCAGCGTCCAGGCGGTTCGCTCGGTGACGGCTTCGATGACTTCGCGGGCACTCGGGTAGCCGTTGCCCGAGGACTTCACGCCGCCGAACGGTAGTTGCACTTCCGCGCCGATACACGGCAGGTTCGCGTAGGCGAGACCGACTTCCGCGTGATCGCGGAAGAAATTGATCTGACGGTAGTTCTCCGAGATGATCGCGCCCGCCAGCCCGTAGTCGGTGTCGTTGTGGATCTCTACGGCGTCTTCGACGTCGCCCGAATAGGGGACCAAGCCGACGTGCGGGCCGAAGACCTCCTCGTGAGTACACCGCCGGTCGGGGTCGTAGTCGGCCTCGTAGACGAACGGTCCGGCCCAGATACCCTCCTCGTGACCATCGGGGACCTCCCCTTCCCCGAGGTCAGTCCGATCGACCAGGACCTCCACGCCCTCCTCGCACGCGAGGTCGTTGTAGCCCGCGACTTTTTCCCTGTGATCGGGCTCGATGAGCGGGCCCATGAAGGTGTCTTCTTCCAAGGGATCGCCGACCGAGACTCCCTCCGCGATCTCGACGAAGCGCTCTTTGAACTCGTCGTAGCGGTCCTCGTGGACGATCAGGCGCTCCGCGGAGACACAGCGTTGGCCGGTCGTCTTGAAACTCGACATGACCGCAGAATGCACCGCGACGTCCATGTCGGCCTCGTCGGTGATCACGATCGAGTTCTTCCCGCCCATCTCACAGGCAGCGAGTTTGCCCGTGTCGCCGCCGACGCTCGACGCAATCTCGTGGCCGACCTCAGCCGAGCCGGTGAACAATACCGTATCGATGTCGGGCGAATCGACGATCGCCGACCCTGCGTCGCCGTAGCCCTGGATGAGATTGAAGACGCCGTCGGGGATGTCGGTCGCTTCGATCATCTCGGCGATGACCTGCCCGCAGTGTGGGGTCTGTTCGGCGGGTTTCCACACGACGGTGTTGCCCTCGACGAGGGTAACGGCCATGTGCCAGAAGGGGATCGCAACCGGGAAGTTCCAGGGCGTGATGCACCCGACGACGCCCCGGGGTTTGCGGCGCATATAGGCGTCCTTGTCGGGGATTTCGGAGGGAACGACGTCGCCGTGGGGATGACGGGCGTTGCCCGCGGCCCACTCGACCATGTGGTAGGCTTCGACAACGTCGGCTCTGCCCTCGGAGATCTCCTTGCCGCACTCCTTCGTGACGATTTCCCCCAACTCGTCGGTCCGGTCGCGCAGTTCGTGGTAGATCTCCCAGAGGTACTCCGCGCGGTCGATATAGGACAGCGCGCGCCACTCGGGAAAAGCCGACTGGGCGGCCGCGACCGCGCGTTCGACGTCCGCGTCGGTCGCACGCTCGAACTCGCCGAGAACCTCGCCGGTCGCGGGGTTTCGGCTCTCGAATACCGCCTCGCCGTCGCCGGCGGTCCACTCGCCGTCGATGTAGTGCTGGTGGGGGCCTGCGATCTGCTGGCTCATCTGGCAAGCCTTGCGCGCCGGAGCTAATAAACGGCCGCCCTCTCGACGGGGTAGCGTTTATTTTGGCAACTTTTGTGAGAATAGCCGCTGAGATCGTTTCGGAAGCCCCCGATCGCTGAACTCGGGGGGCTCGCTGCGCTCCTCGCTCGGGTCGCGTTGTTCCCCTCGCTCCGGTGCTTGCGTCGTCCGCCGTCGCCGAGCGCGAGGTCGGCGGAGCCGACCTCAACCATGGCGAAGCCGCTACGGGCCCGGCCCCTCCCAGTCCCGCCCGAACCAGTTCCTGTCGGTCTTCATCGATTAGCTAAACACCGCTCGGGGATGAGGACGGATAGTCATGACTGGAATTGTCTTCTTCCGGTCGGGCGAGCGCGAACGAGTCTGTGACTTCTACCGCGAGCACGTGGACGCCGAAACCTGGCTCGAACAACCCGGTTGTACGATCCTGCGGTACGACACCTTCCTGTTCGGCTTCTGTGACGCCGAATCCGGCGAGAACGACAGCGAAGGCGACGGAACGATCACGTTCGTCTACGACACCCGCGAGGCCGTCGACCGCGCGTACGAACGGTTAGCCGATCACGCACGCGACGAACCGAGCAAGAACGCCGACTACGAGATATACAACTTCTTCGCCGACGATCCGGAGGGACGGACGGTCGAGTGCCAGACCTTCCTCCACCCGATCGACCCGCCCTGAACGGACCGGCGGTTACCCGGCGTCCCGTCGACCGTCCCTATCGTCCCGGTTGTTGCCACGACTCCCCGACGGGTTGCCCGTGTTGTCCGTCGGGTCGTCGTCTCCCTCTCCGTCGTTGCCCCGATCGGTCGCCCCGTGTTTGTCGCTCCTGTCGTCGGTAGGGCCGTCATCATCACTGTCGCCGGCGTCCGAATCATTCCGATCGTCACGTTCGTCGCGTTCGTCCTGATCGTGCTCGCCACCGATGGCCGCGTCGTCGCTATTGGCGGTTTCGGTCGTGCCGGCGCTCGCGGTCCCATCGTCGGCTTCGTTGTCTCCGTCGCCGGCGCTTCCGGTGTCCTCAGCAGTTCCGACGTCCTCGGCGGCACCGGCATCGTCGTCCGCCTCGGTCCCGGTCGCTTCGAGCGGTTCGTTCCCGCCGGCCGGCCGGCCGGTCGGTCCCGCTCGCTCGTCGCCGCGCTCGTCGCGGCCCGCACGCCGGGCGGCGAGCGCTTCCTGGAGGCGGTCGGCGACGGTCTCGCGCAGGTCGGTCGCCACGTCGCGGTCGATGTCGACCGCCCGGGCGACCCGCGATCCGCCGGCCCCGGCGGTGTCCACGGTGAGCGTCGCGAGTTGTCGCCGGCGCTGGAAGACGTTTCGAGTTTCGATGACGGTCTGAACCCGGTAGTCCGGTACGATTGCGGTCGTCCGGGTCCAGAAGCCGTTTCGCGTCAGGACGTACCCCTCCGCGAGCGCGTACCCCCGATTGGCCCACTTCAGATGGGCGGCGACCGGCACGACGACGAGGCCGGCGAGTACCGCGAGTGCCGCGTACCAGGGCACGGGAACGTCGAAGAATCGCGTCACGCCCCACGCGAGACCCGCGAGCAGGGCGACGACGCCGGCGTACCGAAAGACGTAGCGGGTCCGGGTGCGTTTCGGCGGCCGACGGAACGCGGGGACCGAGACCGGTTCGATCGACCGGGCGAGGGTAAGACACCGCTCGCGAGTTGTCAGCGGCACTGCCGCCGCCGACCCCCCGCTTGGACCCTGGCCGGGCGCGTACCCCGCAGTCTCGACCGATAGCGTCGCGTAGCCGGTGAGTCGCGCTAACAGGTTCTCCTCGATCGCGAGCGCCTGCATCTTCCCTGTCGGGATCGTCCCCTCGCTGCGCTGGAGGAGGCCCCGTTCGTACTGCAGGTCGTTCCCGGCGCGCAGCAGGCGGAAGTCGTAGTAGTTCGACGCCTGGTACGCGCCGCTGACGAGCCCCGAGAGCACCACGAACGCCGCGGCGGAAAGCGGGGCGAGAACGAACGCGCCCGCCGGGCCGACCGGCACGCCCCCTGGTCCTATCATCGTCGCGAACGCCGGAGCGAGAATCGGCAGGCCGATCGTCGCGAGCGAGAGTACGCGGAGATCGATCGATACGAGCCCCAACAACGCGAGTTCCCGGGGCTGGATGGCGAACAGTTCGGTAGGTGTGTAGTCGGCTTCCGACTCGTCGTCGATGCCGGTAGACGGGGTGTCTCCCTCGCTCGCGTCGGCCTCACGATCGCGCTCGCGCTTGCGCTGGCGGAGGTCCTCGCGGAGCCGGCGGGCGCTCTCCGAACTCAGATAGCGCAGGCGGGCTTCGGTCGCGCCGCCGCCGGCGGTTTCCAGGCTCACGTCGACGATCCCGAGCGCGCGCTGGGCGAGGTTCTGGTTCGTGTCGACGTTCTGGATGCGGTGGAGGGGGATCTCGCGCTCGCGCCGGGAGAACACCCCCGAACGGATGTCGACGGTATCAGCGGTCACCGCGTACGAAAAGCGCCGGTAGACCGCGACCTGCCAGCCGAGGAGAACGGCGAGCCCGGCGACGACGACGCCGACCACGAGCGCCGGGCCACCCGGACTGATCCCGACGACGTCGCTGACCTCCGAGCTACCGGAGAGGACGAGCAGTACGAGCACCCAGCCGAACCTGAGCACGCGTTCGCCGGCGCGATAGGGGATCGAGCGCGGATCGAGGTTCATCGGTTGGTTCAGGTCGGTAGTCATCGGTTCTATCTCGTCACGAACACCGGGTCACCACCGTCGGAGGCGACCCGCTCGGACGGGAAGTGCCCGACTGTAGTGCAGTAGCGGCTCGCCTCCCGGACGTTCGAAGCCGTTCGACTCGAACAGCGTGTTCGCCTCGATCGTCGCTTCCGCGCTGCTGAGCCGCCAGGGGTCGTGGTCGATCTCCCCAACTGCGAGGGATCTCCCCTCGCCCCCACCCCTTCCCCTCGTCCCGTCCCGGCTTCGGTCTCCATCGTCATCACCGTCGCCGTTACCCTCCCGCCCTCGGTCCGGACTCGTGTCCGTTCCCGCCGTGTAAAACCGGTAGCGTTCGGCGAGGAAGGCGGCGATCGATCCCGGCTCCGCTTCGGTCGGCTCGCCGGTCGGCCGGTAGGTCGCCGCGAAGCGGTTGGGCGGTGCGCCGTCGTGGGTGCGCCGGCTGTGGAAGCGCACCTCCTCGCCGCGCCGGGTGACGTCCATCGTGGCGGTGTAGTACGGCAGGCCGAACAGTCGCCGGGCGACCGTGACGCTCAGCCGGTCGCTCGCATCGAGGTTGAAGAAGTAGATCCCTGGCCTCGGCCCCGGTCCCGGTCCCGACCCGGAACTGCGCTCGCCGTCGAGGGCTCCCTCGGTGTCGGCGTCGATGTCGGCGCCATCGGCGGGAGCGACGTACGTCCGGAGGTTGCACTCACCGAAGGTCAATCCGAAGGGAGCGTATCGTGGCTTGATCGGGTCCATCCGGAAGGCGACGACGCCGAGGTACGCTTTCCCGTCGTAGGTGTCGACGGCGAGGCCGGCGGGCAGGCGCGACTCGACGACCGCGGGCGGGACCGGCCAGTGGGCAAAGAGCACGTCGCGCCACGTCATCGTCAACAGCGAGCGACCGCGCATAGCGAACATAAGAGAGGCGAACGTTTCGGGTTGACGGTTCGGCTCCACGCTCCGGGAACTCGATGACGTCCGGTCATCCCGTCCCAGCCCGGAGCCGGCGGTTCTCCCGGTTCGTCCCGGTCGGGCGATGGAACTATATCGGACTACGGAGTACTCGGGGATAGTGAGCGTCAACGTCGAACGGCGCGTCGTCGGCCCGGGCAGCGCCGAGTTGGTCGAGGAGGCCTGGAAGCTCAAAGAACGCATCCGCCGCGAGGACGGCGTGCTCAAACAACGGAAGGGCTTTTTCACCAACGCCTACCGCCGCTCGGCGACCCACCTGCTCGTTCGCTCGCCCGACGAGGCGGTCATTGGGTTCGCCGCGGTCCGCCGTGACGGCTACCTGCTCTTTCTCGCCGTCGCCGCGGAGTTCAGGGGCGAGGGCTTCGGGGCCGACCTCGTCGGCGCGGCCGCCGAGGACCGCGAGACGGTGAGCTGTCATGCCCGGACGAGCAACGACGGCGCGGTGAGTTTCTACGAACACCTGGGCTTCGAGATCGAACGCCGGGTCGACAACTACTACGAGGACGGCGGCGCGGCCTTCTATCTCACGCTCGGCGAGGAGCGCAGCGGCCTCAAAGACCGGCTCACCTCCCGCTTTTTCTAACGGTCCATCGTCCTGGATCGATCCGGGATGAAACGACGGCGGTGTTTAGTTACGCAATGAAGACCGACGGCAAACCGGCTGGGTGGGACTGGAAGGGGCCGGGCGGTCGACGACGGCGGGCGAAGCAAGCACGTGAGCGAGCGCAGCGAACGAACGCGCGCAGCGAGCCCCCCGAGTCGAGCGGCTGGGGGCTTCCAAAACGGTCTCCGCGGCTGTTCTCCCGAAAGCTGCTACACCAAACACGGCCGAAACGGGTTTCCCCATATAGACGGCACGCCCGAGGGGTCGAAGGCGGAGCGAACGTCGGATTCGAAACGGACATCGGACCTGAGCGGTGACGCCGGTTCGATCGACTCGACCGAATCGATCGATCGGGCCGACGTCCATCGGATCGAGTTCACCGTCGACTGGCCGCCCGGCCACGTCGCCGCCTATCTCGTGGGCGGGCCCGAACCGCTGTTGATCGACGCGGGTATGGTTGGCGACCGCGGGCGTAGAGAGCTCGACGCCGGCATCGAGGCCGCCGGCTACGACGTGGCCGACGTGTCCCACCTGCTCGTTACCCACCCGCACGTCGATCACATCGGGCAAGTAGGAGCGGTCGTCGACGCAGCCGATCCGACGGTGTACGCGCCGGCGAGCGTCCGCGAGCGACTCGCGCGCGACCCCGAGGACTCGCGAGCGCCGTCGCGGCGAACGCGACTGCCGCGGGGTTAGTGAGCGAAGCGCGCGACCTGGCGGTCGAGATGGCTGTCGACTCGCTCGAACGGAACCGCGACCTCCTCCCGCCGGCGCGGGTCGATCGCTGGATCGGCGCGGAGGCGGGCCCGGCCCCGACGGCTTCGAGCGAGGCACCCCTGGACGAGACGCCACCGGACGAAACGGCGCTGAGTGAATCGAGTTCGGACGGAGCGGATTCGAACGGGGCGAGCGGGAACGGCATCGAGGACGATACGTTCGACTTCGCCGTTGGCGACCACATGTTCACGGCGATTTCAACGCCGGGCCATCAGGCAGACCACCACTGCTACGAGACGACGATCGACGGCGAGGGCGTTCTGTTCGCCGGCGACATGGCGCTCGCGCCCTTCCGACCGGTATTGCTCCAGATCGGTCTCGACGGCGTCGAAGCCGCCCTCGGCGCGTTCGAGACGAGCTTAGACCGGCTCGGAGCACGCTCCGTCGAGCGGGTGTTCCCGGGCCACGGCCCGATCCACGCCGACTACACTGACGCCCTCGATCGCGACCGGCGCAGTTGCCGACGGCTCGTCGGAGGACTCGCGAAGCGGCTCGACGCCGACGGCTCCGGTAGCTCCGGCGGTTCCGGTACCAGCGACGGCGACGAGGCCCGTGGCGATGAAGGCACCGCAGGCACCGACGCCGGCAGGACGGCCGCCGGTCTCGCACGCGAGCGCACCGACGGAGAACGGGAGTTCGCTTACCTACTCCCCGAGGTCGTCACCGGACTCGCCCGCCTCGACGCGACCGGTCGCGTACGGGTTTCGACCGACGACGCGGGCGTCCGACGCTACCGCCCGGCGTGAACGCCTAACGAGGACTGAACCCATCGAAGCGCTGCGACACGGACTCCAGCTACGCGAGCGAGTCGACAACCGAGCCGTCGTCCGGATCGACGTGATGTCCCCTCGATCAGGATTAAATTACTCGTATCGTCTGACGCATATTTATTACGTGTCGGTGGTGAATCGAACCGTGAACGACTTCGAGCGGTGCTGTGCGTGCCATCGGCGATGGCTGCTCGCAGTGGCGCTGCTCGCCGGCGGGGCGGGGATCGGTCTCGGGGGTGCGCTCGCCGCGCTTGCCGCCGGCGCGTCGATATCGCCGCTGGTGTGGGTGTCGCTCGCCGGTCGGCTCGTCGCTACCGCCGGGATCGTCTTCGCGTGGCTGACCCTCGATACCCGGCCGATGATCGTCAGGCTCGCGCGGGCGCGCATCGAGCGGCTGGCGAGCGCTCGCGGGCGTCGGCGCGCCGGTTCGCTGGGCGAACGGGAGCGGGCTTCGGTAGCGGTGGCGGCGTTGGCGCGACGCCGCGTTCGCTTTCTCGTCGGTCGGCTCCGGTCGCTTCGGTGGCAACCGTCCCAATGGCGGCCGGCCCGATCGACGGGCCGGGTTCGCTCGCGGGCGACTCGCTTCCGGTGGCTTCCCGACCACCTCTCGCTCGGCGCGGGGGCATCGTTTTCGGGGCGCGACGCTCGACGGACACGGAACCGACCGGGACCGTGACCGCGCTCTCACTATCGCTTTGGCGGTCGTGACCCCGATCTAGACCCCGGGACCGCTCGCGCGGGTAGGAACGCTCTTGTGGGGCGCGGCGATGATAGCGGTATGATCGACGACACTGAGGCGGTCTTCTTCGACATCGGCGGCGTACTGTTAGACCTCCGGTCGGTGCGTGCGGGCCACCGCCGGTTCGTCGCCGACCTCGCCGCCGAACACGGTCTCGACGCCGACCGCGCGCTCGCCACCTGGCGCGACGTCTTGGGGGAATACTTCCGCGAGCGCCGAGGCACCGAATTCCGGTCGGCTCTCGTGGGGTATCGCCGGGCGGTCGCGGCGGCCGTCGGAGCCGACCTCCCCGACGACGAATGGCGGCCGCCCTTCGATCGGGTCACCGAAGGGAGCCTCGAACCGGTCGACGGCGCACGCGAGGCGGTCGACGCGCTCGCCGACGAGGTGTACCTGGGTGTGATCAGCGACATCGATACCCGGGAGGCCGAACGCATCCTGGGGAATTTCGAATTATACGACGCGTTCGACGCGGTAACGACCTCCGAAGCCGTCGGGCGAACCAAACCCGACCCGGCGATCTTCGCAACGGCGGTCGGCGTCGCTGGAGTCGATCCCGACCGGTCGGCGATGATCGGCGATCGGTACCATAACGACATGCGCGGGGGTTCCTGGGCCGGCCTCCGGACCGTCGCCTTCGGCGGCAGCGCGGCGAACGGCCCCAGTTACGAGGACGACGAGCGCGACGAACAGGCCGAGGACGCTGGGGACGACAGGGACGACGGGAACACGGCGGGTAAGGAGAAAGGTGAGCGCACCGAACGTGACCCGGACGGCGTCGTCGACTACCGGATCGCCGACCCGCGCGACGTGCTCGGGATCGTCGGCCTCGACCGACCGGACTGACCTCGATTCCAAGAGCGATCAGGACCGAGCCGATCGGTTCGGTCGGCGACTCGTAGTCCGCCGACTCCTCGTCGGTCGAGCACTGCTCGACGGAACGGATGGTAGACCGATCGAGCGCCCTCACAGCAGCAGCGCGAACACGACGTAGGAACCGATCGTCGAGACGGTAGGCGTGAGCAGCCAGAGGAAGACGACTCGCCCGGTCGCCGCCCGATCGAACAGTTCCGGAGCGTCGGCGATCGTCTCGGGATCGACCTCGCCGATCGGCTGGACGCACGGCGAGTCGTCGGGGCCCGAGACGCCGGAAACGGCCGACCCATTCGATCCGTCCGATCCGTCCGTCGCAACTTCCTCCACCATTCCATCGGCCGACGTCGCCTCGCCCGAGGCTACCTCGCGGAAGGCGTCGTCGAGATCGGGAAACGGGACGTTATGGGGGATCTAGCCGTCACAGAGCCGGCCGACCACCCGGCGGTTCGCCGGCCCGAGCGCGGCGTGATAGACCGGTACGTCGGCGTCGAGCGCCGGGAAGTCAGCGACAAAGAAGACCTCACCGTCGTACCGTATCGCTCCGTCGCCGCCGCCCGTGAACTGCTTGACCAGCGAGATCGCCTCGTGAGCCCGCTGGACGGGCCGCTCGAATCGCAGTCCGTGGAGGTCCTCGATCGCCTTCGGAGTGCTCGTCCCGACGCCGAGGGTTGAATCGCCCGTCCGAAACCTCCTCCAGGCTCCGTGCGGTCATCGCGAGCGTCGCCGGCGAGCGCGAGAAGACGTTCGCGATCGCGGTTCCGAGGCCGATCTCCTCGGTGGAGCAGGCGATCTCGGTAAGTGTGACGACCGAACTCCGTCCCCAGAGTTCGCCCAGCCAAACCGAGTCGTACCCCCACGCCTCCGCGCGGACCGCGAGCGCCGCCGGGTCCGTCCCGGCTCCCATTGGCAGGAGTGCCCCGAGGTGCATGTCCTCGGTGCACACAGTCGAAGTATAAAATCACCGCCCCGACCCGGCCGCCTCCCGAGTTCGGAGATCCCTCCCGAATCCGATCGCCCTCGTCCCGTCCGAGCGTTCGGCCCCCCGGCGCGACCGGAGCCCTCAAGTGAGTGCTGCGTCGATATATCGGTACTAACTGAATGGTGAGTATACCGACGACGGTACCGCCGGGAACGGGACGACCGAGCGCGGACGCCGATCGTCGGGACCGCTCGTGACGGCCGCCGAGACACGGGAGAGCGGGTAAGTGCCGCGGGACGACGGCCGGGATACGGCCCAAAACTGGTCCGATGTCGACGCCGAGACGAGCGATGCCGGGACCGAGCGATCGCGCTTCGACTACCAGGCCGTCATCGACCGGATCGACGAGTGGATCACCGAGCGCCCGCGGACGGTGATCATTACCTTCCTGGTCGTGACGGCGCTCTTTGCCGTTGGGCTCGGGAACATCTCGACGTCGGCCGGGACGAGCCAGTTCACCGAGGACAGCCCTTCACAGGAGGCCTTGGATGAGGTCAACCAGCAGTTCTCCCCGCCGTTCGAAACGACGAACGGTACGACCCAGCTCATCCAGCGGGGCAGGAACGTCCTCGCCAAAGACGAGTTGCTCGCGATGTTAGAGGCCCAACAGCGCCTCGAACGACGCGAGGACCTCCGGGTGGTTTCGACGTCGAGCGCGGCGGCGATCGTCGCGGGGACGATCGACCCGAGCGCGACCACCCTGGAGGCACGGATCGACGCGATCGAGGGCGCGACGAACTCGGAAGTCGAGACTGCCGTACAACGGGCAGCCCGGAGCGAGGGCTTTCGAAGCCTTGTCAGCGAGGACTTCAACCGGAAGGCCGCCTCGGCGTCGGCGACGATCGCCGTGGTCGAACACGACGTCTTGGGCGGGGTTTCCGATTCGGCGGGGATGGGCGGCGACAGCCCGCTCACGCCGATCCAACAACGAGCTCAGTTCGTCGTCGGTTCCGTCGACTCGGACATCACGGTCTTCGGCTCGGGGCTCGTGGCCGCGGAGAACTCTAGCGTCATCACCGACTCGATCCTCATCGTCACACCCGCCGCCATTATCCTGATCCTCGCGTTTCTCGTGATCTCCTACCGCGATCCGCTCGATCTGATCTTAGGCGTCGCTGCACTCGGGATGGCGATCGTCTGGACCTTCGGTTTCCTCGGCATCGCTGGGATCGCCTTTTCACAGTTGTTAGTCGCCGTGCCGCCGTTGTTGTTGGCGATCGGCATCGACTTTGGTATCCACGCGATCAATCGCTACCGCGAGGAACGCGCCGAAGGCAAAGAGGTAAATACCTCGATGCGAATCGCGACCGACCAGTTGTTGGTCGCCTTCTTCATCGTGACCGGCACTACGGTGTTAGGATTCGCTTCCAATGGCGTGAGCGACCTGCCGCCGATCCGTGACTTCGGCTTCATCGCTGCGATCGGTATCGTCTTCACGTTTTTTATCTTCGGAATATTCCTGCCGGCGGCGAAGGTCTACCTCGACGATCGGAGCGGCAGTTTGGGGATTCCACGCTTCGGCGAGCAACCGTTGGGATCGGAGGGCTCCGCGCTTGCACGCGTACTGCCCGTCGGCGTGGTGATCGCGCGGAAAGCGCCGTACGTCTTCCTCGCCGCGATCGTACTGCTCACCGTCGGGTCGTCGTACTACGCGACCGGCGTCGGGACCTCCTTCTCCCAAGAGGACTTCCTGCCGCCCGAGGACGTTCCGGACTTCTTAGAAGCCCTGCCCGAGCCCTTCGCGCCGAACGAGTATACCATCACGGCGACGACGAACTTCTTAGAGGACAACTTCGCCTCCGCACAGGACGATACGATCACGATCTATGCGCGGGGCTCGCTCACCGACGATTCCGCGCTCGAATCGATCCAGCGTGCCAATCAGAACCCGCCGGACTCGCTCGTCTCCGACGGCCGGCGCGCCGAGACCGAGAGCATCATCACCGTGATCGACGACTACGCAGCGCAATCGCCCGAGTTCCGCCGGTTGGTCGAGCGAAACGACGTCGACGACGACGGCGTGCCCGACGACGACCTGAAACAGATCTACGACGCGCTGCTCGCCTCGCCGTATCGCGCACAGGCGTTGAATTACATCACCGAGGACTACACCGCCACTCAGGTCGTCTACACGGTGAAATCGAGTGCTTCGCAGGACGAGATAACCAGGGACGCCAGGGACATGGCCGAGCGCTACCGATTAGAGGCGACGGCGACCGGTTCCACAGTGGTCTTCCAGCAGATCTCCGATACGATCCTCGCGTCGGCCATCCAGAGCCTCGTCGTTGCGCTCGTGGCGACGGCGCTCTTTTTACTGCTCATTTACTACGTGCTCGAAGGCCGGGCGTCGCTCGGACTCGTCAATCTCGCGCCGATCATCGTCTCGGTCGCGCTGTTAGCGGGGTCGATGCGCCTGTTCGGCATTCCCTTTAATTCGCTCACGGCGACGATCCTCGCGATCGCATTGGGTCTCGGGATCGACTATTCGGTTCACGTCGTCCATCGCTTCACCGACGAGTACGAACGCACGAACGATGTCTTCGCCGCGCTCGACCGAACGGTTATCGGCACCGGGGGAGCGCTCACCGGCAGCATGCTCACGACGGCGTCGGGCATCGGCGTGCTCGTGCTCGCGATCTTTCCGGTACTCGGCCAGTTCGGCGTGTTGATCGCACTCACCGTCGTCTACTCGTACGTGACGGCGCTAGTCGTTACCCCTTCGGTGGTCGTGCTCTGGGAACGACTCGCCACGGAGACGGACGCGACGACCGACACCGATGCCGAGGCGAGCGCATAGGTACATATGTGCGTGCGCGGGATACCCACGGAACGCCGGTAGTCGAGAGCTGTACGCACGTTTAGTCCACGAGCACCTCGACGGCGGCGTCGACCTCGGATCGGGGGGCGGGCGATATCCAGTCCTCCGCGATCCAGGCGTAGGTGATCGTCCCCTCGCCGTCGAGCACGAAGGTCGCCCGCCGGGCGGTCTCGACCCCGGCCATCCCTCGGCGTTCCGTGAGCAGGTCGTAGCGACGGGCAACCGCGCCGTTCACGTCGCTGAGAAGTCGAAACGGGCTCGAAATCCGGCGCAGGAAGGCGTTTTGGGAGTACGGCCCGTCCCGGCTGATCCCCACGACTGGCACATCGAAGTCGTCCCAGCCGGCTCGGTCGTAACGTTTCCACCAGTTCTCGGCGATCGCGCTACCGGTGAAACCGAAGAAGACGAGCACGCAGCCTTCTTCTCCATCGAGCAAGCGGGCGAGCGAGGTCGCCCGGAAGGTCTCGCCGGTACACAGGGGGGCCTCGAACTCGGGGGCCGGGTCGCCGACAGTCGGTGCCATGATACGAATGGAATGGGAACGAACAAAGCTCCGGCGACAGTTCGAGGGATAGCGTTCGAGTAGTTTCTCGAGAACGAGCCGCCGCAACCGTTTCCGAAGCCCCCGAGCTAGCGGGCGCGTCGCGCCCGTGAACGCCCGGCCCCTTCCAATCCCGCCCAAACGGTTTCCGTTGGTCTCCGTTGTTCGATAGACACCGCTGGTTCGGAGCGTCCGCGTTCGTAGGTGAGTGAGACACAAGAGTTATATCTGTATCGAACGTTCAGTCAGCTACAGGGGCGACGAAACCCTGCCTGAGAGTAACGCGAGGTACCGAGACCGTGATGCGGCATTGACACCACTCACGCCTCTCACCTCCCCACCTTCCACCTCGCGTTCCGCAGTTCCATTCCTCGCTGACGTTCCCGTCGAAGAGCGTTCGCCTCGCCGGGACGAAAGGTAAGGTTCCGAGTTCTCGCTTTCGTCGGCCGTCGTTTCCTCTTCCCGTCGGTCAACCGACGAACCAGTACGCGACTAACTGATGGCCGCTCGTATGTGGTCCCGGTTCGCCTGGCCCGACGATCGAAGTGTTCACCCGTCGAAACGACCTTTCGAGTGCCTCAGACCGCGTCCACGCGCTCGAAGAGGTACGCGCCGAGCGAGACCATGACGACCGACGAGACCACGAGCGCGCCGAAGTCGACGACGATCGGGTATCGCGACGCACCGACCAGCGCGGCCCGCAGCCCGTCGACGCCGTAGGTGAGCGGGTTGACGAGCGCGAGGTACTGCACCGGCTCGGGAAAGCCCTCGATGGGAACGAGCGCCCCCGAGAGGAACAACAGGGGAAAGATCAGGAACTGGACGATCAGCGAGAAGCCCTCGCTGTCGGAGAACTGGGAGGCGAGTGCGATCCCGAAGCCGACGAACGTGATCGCGATCAATACGAGAAAGAGTGCCGCCAGCGGCAGGGACCAAAGCCCCGCGAGCTCGAAGCCGAGCGGGATCGAAATCAGGAGGATCAGCGTGGCCTGGACGATCGCCGTGGTCGACCCACCGGCGATCCGCCCTAGTACGATCGACGTCCGGCTCACGGGCGCGACGAGGATCTCCTTCAGAAAGCCGACGTCCTGGTCGGAGAGAATCGCCAGTCCCGCAAAGGAGGCTCCAAATAGCATCGAAAAACCGACGATGCCGGGAACGAGGTACTGGAGGTACGCAACGCCCTCGGGCAGCCCGGGGATGGGCACCCCGCGCAGTCCGAAGCCGAGGAACACGAGAAATAACAGCGGGAACGCGAGCGAGCCGGCGATCTGGGAGGGCGTCCGCACGAATCGCTTCACGTCCCGCAGCCAGAGCCCGTAGATCCCGCGGGGGTCGATGAGGCTCACGAGGTCCCCCCGACCGTCGCCTCGGCTTCGGTGGTCTCGGTCGCCTCAGTCGCCTGCTCGCCGTCGTCGGCTGCTTCCTCCGCGCTCGATCCGGCGTCTCCGGTTCTGCCGTTTTCGCTCCCGTTGTCCCCGGCTCTGCCGTCGTCCGCCGATCCCGCCTCGCGTTCGGTGATCGTGCTCCCGGTGATCGAGAGGAAGACGTTCTCCAGGCTCGGCGTGCGCAGATCGACGGCGGTGATCGTCGCGCCCGTCTCGTCGGCGAGGCGAACGAGGTCAGGCACCCGGGTGTCGCCGCGTGCGGTCGTGACGGCGACGCCGGCGTCGGTGGCGGTGTGCTCGCGCACCCACGGTCGGTCGTCCAGCCGATCGAACAGTTCCGTCGGCGGGTCCTCCAGCCCAAGGACGATCGTATCGCCGCCGAGCGAGTCCTTGAGCCCCTTCGGGGAGTCGACCGCGACGATCTCGCCCTGGTCCATGATCGCCACTCGCTCACAGAGGAAGTCGGCCTCGTTCATGTGGTGAGTCGTGATAACGATGGTGACGCCGGAGTGTTCGTTGAGCCGCTGGATGTACTCCCAGGTGTCCCGGCGCGTCCGCGCGTCGAGGCCGGTCGTCGGCTCGTCGAGGAAGAGCACTTCGGGCTCGTGCATCAGGCCGCGGCCGATCTCCAGTCGTCGTTGCATCCCGCCGGAATAACTCTCGACGGTCTCGTCGGCTCTGTCAGCGAGATCGACGAGATCTAACACCTCGGGGATGCGCCTCTCGCGTTCGGCCTTTCCCTTGCCATACATCCGGGCGTGAAATGCTAAGTTCTCCGCGCCGGTGAGTTCTTCGTCGAGCGCGGGTTCCTGAAAGACGATGCCCAAGCTGTCCCTGACGTCGCCGGTTTCGGTGGTGATATCGTAGCCGTTCACCGTCGCCGTCCCGTCGGTCGGGTCGAGTAGCGTCGCGAGCATGTTGATCAGCGTCGACTTGCCCGCGCCGTTCGGGCCGAGCAGGCCGAACAGCTCGCCGCTCTCGACGGCGAGGGACAGATCGTCGACGGCGACGGTCTCCCCGAAGCGCTTGGTGAGCCCGTCGAGCGCGATCGCGTTCGCATCCGCACCTGTGTTCGTCCGTGAGTCCGTCATTGTGTTAACTAAACGTTCAGTAGGTATAAATCCTCGTGGACGACGCGGTGACACGATCCGTTCGAAGTGTCAGTTCGGCGGCGATCGCCGCTCTCCGCCGCCGTTTCACGACCGCGTTTCACTGGTCGTCGAGCACCTCCACGACGCCCCGATCGCCGTCGACGCGGACGCGCTGGCCGTTCGCGACCGTCTCCGTCGCGCCGGCCACCGAGACCACGGCGGGGAGGCCGTACTCCCGGGCGATGAGCGCGCCGTGGGTGAAGCGGCCGCCGACCTCGGCGATCAAACCGCCCGCCGTTGTGAACAGCGGCGTTCAGGCCGGATCGGTCGATGGGCAAACGAGAATCTCCCCTGATTGAAGGGCCGCCTCTGCGGGATCGTGGACGATTCGGGCCACGCCCTCGATCATGCCCGCCGAAACCCCGGTGCCCGAAAGCGCGTTCTCGCCCATATTCTCGCGCTCGGCGCGGGGGATTTCGCCCTCGCTGGTGATCAGCGGCGGGGGCTCGATGTGTTTCCATCGCTCGTGGATCGCCCGTCGTGCCTCGACATCCGGAATCGTCCCGCCGCCGTCGAGCAGGTCGAGCAGTTCCCCGCGGTGGAGATACCAGACGTCCGC
>PXRY01000012.1 GCA_003022925.1 Halobacteriales archaeon QS_8_65_32
CTCCCAGAGGTGTCACTCCACCCGTGACGAGCGATCGATCCCCGACGTCTCGCTCGGGCAGGAAGAATCGAAACCGCCGTCGGTTCGAACCGGGACCGCCCGGTGACCGTCGTCGCGAGCGTTCTGGTCGACGCCGACGCCTTCGCCATCGGTCGGGCGTTTTCCGATACGGACTGCCGGCTCGAACTCGCGCGATACGTCCCGGTCGACGCGGACGGCGGGAGTGTTCCGTACGTCTGGGTCGACCGACTCGCCGACCGCGAGGCGTTCGAGGCGACGGTCGAGAGCAGTCCGGCCGTCGAGCGTATCGAACGGTTCGACGGCGGGATCGATCGCCGTCTCTACCGGATCGAGTGGGCCGCCGCGGTCGCCGAGGACGGCCTGCTCGCCGCGCTCCGCGAGAGCGACCTCCTCGTCAAGCGGGCCATCAGGACGAGCGCCGAGCGGTGGTTACTCCGGCTCCGGGCGCACGACCACCGCGCGCTCACCGCGTTTCGCCACGCCTGTGTCGACGCGGGCGTGGCGATCGACGTCCGCCGGATCGCCCACGGCCCCAATTCGGGCGATCCCTACGGCCTGACGGACAAACAGCGGGCGGCGCTCGTTCTCGCGTTCGATGAGGGGTACTTCGACGTGCCACATGGGACGACGCTCACCGAACTCGCCGACCTCGCGGGTGTCTCCCGGCAGGCGTACACCCGCCGGCTCGACCGCGCGCTCCGCAACTACCTCACAAACACCGGCATCGACGAACTACAGCGGTGACGTCCCGCGGAGAGGGGTTCAGTCAGGCGACGAAATCATTGTAGATCACCCCGGGCGGGACTGGAAGGGGCCGACCGCTCGATCCGGCCCCGGCGAAGTAAGCACTGGATCGACCGAGCGAAGCGAGGGAGTGAAGTCGTTCGAGAGAGCTTCGCTCTCTCGTGATGACGAGACGGCTCCGCCGTCTCGAACCACGCGCAGCGAGCCGCGGCCGGTCGGGCGGGAGGGGGCTTCCCAAACGGTCTCAGTGATCCATCGAACTGCCGTACCAAACACGACCGCTTGCAGGTGTCCGACCGAAGGAATGTTGTCGCTGGAGGCCCTTCTATAGGTAATGAGTAAACATATCGAACCGTTCGACGTCGAAGGGGTTCGCGCGGACTTCCCGATTCTCTCCCGCGAGGTGGGCGGCGACATCTCGACGCCAGGCGCGGGTCCCGACGACTCGACACCGTTGGTCTACCTCGACAACGGCGCGACGAGCCAGACCCCAGAACGGGTGATCGACGCCATGAGCACGTACTACCGCGAGTACAATTCGAACGTCCACCGGGGGGTCCACCACCTCTCCCAGGAGGCCTCGATCGCCTACGAGACCGCCCACGACCGCCTCGCGGAGTTCATCGGCGCGAGCGGCGGGCGCGAGGAGATCGTCTTCACCAAAAACACCACCGAGAGCATGAACACGATCGCCTACTCGTGGGGCTTGGCGGAACTCGGCCCCGGCGACGAGATCGTGCTTTCCGAGATGGAACACCACGCGGCGCTCGTCACCTGGCAACAGATCGCGAAGAAGACCGGTGCCGACGTGAAGTTCGTCCGAATCGACGACGATGGCCGCCTCGACATGGACCACGCCCGCGAACTCATCGGGGAGAACACCGAGATGGTGTCGGTCGTCCACGTCTCTAACGTCTTAGGCACGGTGAACCCGGTCGCCGACCTCGCCGACCTCGCTCACGCGAACGACGCGTACATCTTCGCCGACGGCGCACAGGCAGCCCCGAACCGGCCGGTCGATGTCGAGGAGCTGGGCGTCGACTTCTACGCGTTTTCGGGCCACAAGATGTGCGGTCCGACCGGCATCGGCGTGCTCTACGGCAAGGAACACCTCCTGGAGGCAATCGACCCGTTCCTCTACGGCGGGATGATGATCCGGAAGGTGAGCTTCGAGGACTCGACGTGGAACGAGTTGCCCTGGAAGTTCGAGGCCGGCACCCCACTGATCGCAGAAGGCATCGGCCTCGCCGAGGCCGCCGACTACATCGACGAGATCGGTATGGAACGAATCCAGCGCCACGAACTCGAACTCGCCGACTACGCGATGGAGCAGTTGGAAGGCTTCGACGACGTCGAGGTCTACGGCCCGCCCCGCGGCGAGGACCGTTCAGGCGTCGTCTCGTTCAACTTGGATGGGGTGCACGCCCACGATCTCGCGAGCATCATGAACGACTACGCCGTTGCGATCCGCGCGGGCGACCACTGTACCCAGCCGCTCCACGAGACGTTAGGGACGGCCGCGTCCGCCCGGGCTTCGTTTTACCTCTACAACACGCGCGAGGAAGTCGATACCCTGCTCGAAGCGATCGACTCGGCCCGCCAGTTGTTCGCCTAACCCGCGCTCCGCTCCCGGTCGAAGACCGGCTTCCCGGCAGCATCGTGATTCGATTCCTCCCCGCTTCGTGCCTCGTGTCGTCGTTTCAGGAGTGCCAGTCGTGAGACGTACCGACGGTAGCCGTCCGCTCTCGACGGCGGTTCTCGGGGGCGTCGGGTACGCCTGCTTGCTTCTCGTCGCGGGGTACCTCGCCGGCGTTCCGTTCGCTCCTGGCCCGTCACTGCTTGGAACTGGCCTGCCGGTGCTCGTCCCGGCGGCGCTCGGGATCGCGCTCTGTGGCTGGTTCGCGGCCAGAGCGACGCGTTTCGGGCTCCGATCGCCGGTTCTCGTCGCCCTCGTCGCCGTTCCGGTAGCGGCGGTCGTCGAAGCGGTGTCGTTGCGCCCGTCGCTCGCCTCGCTGTTCGACATCTGGGCACCCCTTGCCCCGCTCGTCGTCGGCGTCGCCGGCGTCGAGTACGGTCTTCGGAGAGCGCTGTCGAGCGAGAGCGGGGACGGATCGATCCGTCGCTCGGAGCGCACTGAACGGGCGTTTCTCGGCGGCGCGCTCGCCGCCGGCTGTCTCCTGATCGGCTTCTCGCTGCGCGGCGTCGGGCCCCTCACCGCGCTCTCGGCCGCAGGATCTATAGGCCCGATCCCGTCGGCGTCGGCGGTCGCCGGCGTGCTCACCGCGTTCGGGCCGCCCGCGCTGCTACTCTGGGCGTCGGTGTCGCTCGCACTCCGCTATGGGGTGTTCACACCGCTCGTTTCGCTCGTAGCGGTTGGGGCCTTGCTCGCGAACCCGCTCGGCTTCGCTTTCCGGTTGTTCACGGCAGCGAGCCCGCTTCTCTTGTGCATCGTGTTCGCGCTCGCGGCCGGCGAGTACGTTCTGAGAACACGGCTCCTCTCGTCCCGTCCGCGCTCGGTCGTCGAATGAACCGGGACATCGGCAGGGACGATCCGCGCGCACCGACAACACTCCGTCCGTCCGATGCGCCTGCGGCCCCGAGTCGGTACTGCTATATATCTGTTGTGCATGCCAAACTATTAGCGCGCAGCTCACGCATCGGAGGGTATGAGCGGGAAACAGCCGTCGTGGCCGGACGGGATGGACGCTGCCGACCGCATGCGTCACGTCGCGCTTACGCGTACGTTCCCGCACAACGCCGGCTGGATCGCTACCGAGGCCGACGTCTCGCGCGACACCGCGGTCAAACACCTCTCGAAGCTGGTCGATCGAGGCACACTCACGACCGTCGAGACGGCCGAGGGCACCTGCTACGAACCCGACGCCATTACCCAGTTCCTCGACGAGGTTCGTGACCTCGCCGACCGATTCTCGAACGACGAACTCACCGCCGAACTACGCGACATCGGTACCGAGACCGACGGCTGGAAACGCGAGTTCGACGTCGATTCGCTCACGGAACTGCGCCGGGCCGTCGGGAGCGACGATCTCGCTAGCGAGGAACGCCGCGAACGCCTCGAAACCGTCGAGCAGTGGGCGTACGATATCGAGACACGGGAAGCGATCCGCCTTGCGATTTCACTCAACGACACCCTGAGGGGGCTCGGCATGAACGGGGGTCCCGAAACCAGGGTCGGCAGCCTCCTCCAGGAAGGCTAACCGACCGATGATCGTGCCTCTCGGCGGTGGCGGCGGTGTTACTCGACGGGCGGGACTCCGCCGAATCAAAGAGCGCCTGAAAAACGTCTCCGGCGCGTCGGGAGTTCGGTACGAACCGTCGGTGATCCAACCACGGACCGTAATAGCTGACATCGACGTCGAAATGTTTCTCGGGCGAGCGTTTCCGCGAAGCGAGGGGCGTATTGAGGTACGTTGGCGGCCGCGTGAGGGGACCGATATGCAACGGGTGCAGTGGATCGACGCCGAGGTAAGCCTCGGCTGGCACAAGGACGACGATCACTCCGACCTCGGAACGACGCACTTCCAGGTCGACTCCGGCGACGAGATTGGTTACGGGGAGGGTCGGATCGAGGTCGAAGCACCGCTTAGCTTTCTCGAAACGTGTTTCGAACGGCTTCCGGATCGGCTCGCCGACACGGCTCGAACGTAGTCCGCGCGCCGCGCTTCGGTTCCGAACGCCGTTTTCCTAGTCCCATCCCCGGAATCCTTTTGCGGCGCGCTCGCCTACATAGATTCACTATGAGCATGGGATCGGACATGTATCGCCAGCAGATCCTCGATCACTACAAGAATCCCCGGAACTACGGCGAACTCGACGACCCCACCTTCAGCCACGTCGGCGAGAACCCGCTGTGTGGCGACGCGATCCGGGTCGACGTACAGTTGGCCGACGATGGAGAAACCATCGAGTACGTCTCCTTCGAGGGCGACGGCTGTGCGATCAGCCAGGCGTCTGCGAGCATGTTCTCGGGCGAACTCCAGGGCAAGACCTTAGCGGAACTCGACGAGATGGATCGCGACGACGTGATCGATCTCTTAGGGGTGGACATCAGCCCCGTACGCGTGAAGTGTGCGGTCCTCGCGGAGATCGTTGCCCAGGACGGCGCGGCGATCTACCGCGGCGAGAAAGAGGACGTCGAAAGGAGCACCACCGAAGAGTAGTTTTCCCCCTTCGATTCGTCCGGCCCCTTCGCGAGTGCGTTTTCCGCTTCGTCTATCCTCTATCGGTTTCACTTTCACCACGCTTGGTCGGGGACTTTATGAGAGTAATAAGTCGTTTCGGACATGGACGATCACGTCCGAAGACACGCCGAAGTACTCGTCGATTACTGTACCGACATCGGTGCCGAAGACGACGTTCTGATTCGCGCACCGACGGCGGCCGAGGAGTTGGTCGTCGCGCTCTACGAGCAAGTCGGGAAGCGGGGCGCACGCCCGGTGACTTCCTGGCGAAACGCCCGTGCCGGTCGTGCATACGCCCGCACGATGGACAGCGGGAATTACCGCACGAAAGAACACGAACTCGCAGCGATGGAAGAGACGGACGTGGTGATCCTAATAAGCGGCGAGACGAACACCGCCGAGGGAGCTGACGTCGACTCCGAGAAGGCGGCCGCGTCCAGCCGTGCGCGCGGACCGATCCTCGACGAACGACTCGATAAGCAGTGGGTCATCACCCAGCACCCGACGCCGGCACACGCGCAGAAAGCCGGGATGAGCACCGAAGCGTGGACCGATTTCGTCTACGGTGCCATCGATAGAGACTGGAGCGCACAGCACACAATTCGAGAACAGTTGGTCGAACTCCTCGATCCGGCCGAGGAAGTACGGATCGTCTCGGGTGAGGCCACTGACATCCGGCTGTCGGTTGATGGCATGGGAACGCTCAACGACGACGGCGAGGAGAACATGCCGGGCGGCGAGGTCGCGACCGTCCCGGTCCCCGGCGGGGTGAACGGCGAGGTGGCGTTCGATCTGCCGCTGCGACGCAACGGTCGGGAAACACACGACGCCTCCCTAACGTTCGAGAACGGCGAGGTAGTCGAGCACGCCGCGGGTCGAAACGAGGCCGTGCTGACGAGTTTACTGGAAACCGACGAGGGTGCGCGCCGAGTCGGCGAACTCGGTATCGGCATGAATCACGGGATCGATCGGGTCATCCACGACCTCCTGTTCGACGAGAAGACGGCCGAAACGGTACATCTCGCGCTCGGGGACGCTATCGAGGAGTGCATGCCGGACGGTCGCGAGTCGAACGAGAGCGCGATCCACGTCGACATGCTCGTCGATATGAGTTCGGACTCGCGTATCGAACTCGACGGCGAGGTCGTCCAGCGCGACGGCGCGTTCCGGTTCGAGGAAGGCTTCGACGGCTGAGGGTAAGCGGCGACCACGAAACGACCGACCGTCGCCGACCCGTCGCCCGGATTTATGACTTCCCCGCTCGACTGCCGAACCAACGATGCGAACGAACAGTACAGCGACGGTCGCAACAAGGGGAACAGCGAGGAACAACGCGTGACGACCGACCGATTCAGCGTCTCGGGGCAGACGGCGATAATCACGGGTGCGTCGAGCGGCATCGGCAAGGTGATCGCCGAACGCTTCGCCGCCGACGGCGCGAACGTCGCGATCTGCTCGCGCTCACAGGAAGACGTACAAAGCGTCGCCGACGCGATCAACGACCGTGCGGAGAACGGGACCAGGGGAGATAGCAGCGACGACGAGGGCAATGGTGAAAGAGGCGACGAGGCCGCTGGCGGTGGACGGGCGCTCGCGATGGAATGTGACGTCACCGACCCCGAGGCGGTCGAGGCGTTCGTCGAGGGCGTGGTCGAGGAGTTCGGCGAACTCGACTGTCTCGTGAACAACGCCGGCGCGAGTTTCATGGCTTCCTTTGCGGACATCTCGGAGAACGGCTGGGAGACGATCGTCGATATCAACCTGCACGGCACGTATCGCTGTACGCGGACGGCGGGGCCCTATCTCCGCGAATCGGCGGAAGGTTCGGGCGGGACGGTGATCAACGTCGCGAGCGTTGCCGGCCAGGCCGGGTCGCCGTACATGAGCCACTACGGCGCGGCGAAGGCGGGGATCATCAACTTCACGACGACGCTCGGCTACGAGTGGGCCGACGACGGCGTACGCGTCAACTGCATCGCGCCGGGATTCGTCGCCACCCCCGGCGTCGAGAGCCAGATGGGGGTTTCTGCGGGCGAGATCGATCGGGAGAAGGTCGCTCGACGGATCGGCATGAGCGAGGAGATCGCCGACATCGCCCAGTTCCTCGCGTCGCCGGCCTCCTCGTACGTCGTCGGCGAGACGATCACCGCCCAGGGCGTCCCCCGGGTCGAGGAGTCGCCCGACCTGTAGACCGGACGGGTCGGACCGACGGGACTGGCTTAGCCGGACCGACCGAACGAACGCGACTGGACAGCACCGGCCGGTACCGAACGATCCCGGCGGCTCACTCCCCGTCGCCGGATGTCGCGTCCGTCGCCGGACGTCGTTCAGCCGGCGCGTCGGCGTTTCCGACACGATTTGGCTCCCCGACTCGTTCGATTGCGGTGTCGTGATCGACGTCGCAGAGCGGGTGTTCGGCTACTCCGACGACCCGTGGGGTCTGTTGGTGGCGCTGTGGCTACTGTGGCTGTTCGTCGGCGCGTACGCGATCGTGCCGGCGAGCGTGCTCCCGGTCGTCACCGACGAGCTACCGATCGGTCTCGCCGCGGCCTCCTGGATCGTCACCGCCCCGCAGGTCGGTGCGGCGATCGCGGGACTGCCGGCCGGCGTGGCCCTCGACCGAGTTCGGAACGACCGCGCGATCGTCCTCGCCGGCTTACTGTTGATCGTCGCAGGCGTCGTCGGGTGGGTCGCGGGTACGGGGGGCGCGTACTGGCCGCTCGTCGGCTCGCGGCTCGCGGGCGGGGCCGCCCTAGTGACGATCTGGGTCGCCGGGACGAACGTTCTCAGCGCCGGCTTCTCGCTGCGCTACCGCGCGACGGCCGTCGCGGCCTACACAACGGGCTACCCCGCCGGCTACGGGCTCGGCCAGTTCGCCGCTCCCTTCCTCACCGCGCGTTTCGGCTGGCCGGCTACCTTCCCGGTCTTCTCGCTGCTCGCGGTCGCGGCGGCGGGGCCGTGTTACCTCGCTGCCCGACCGGTCGCTCGCCGACTGGCGGAGAGCACTTCGACGACGGGCGACCGGCCGGCCGAACGCGAGATATCGGCCGAACACGGGGCGTCGACCGAATACAGGACGTCGATCAAGCAGGGAACACCGGCTGAACACGAGACGCCGACCGAGCGCAGCGCGTCGGTGGGCCGCGACCTGGTGGCCGTCGTTACGAGCCGGGCGGTGTGGGCGGTCTGTATCGTCTCGTTTCTCGCCTATTCGTTGTACATGATCTTCAACAGCTGGATGCCGACCTACTTGGTCGAAGCCTTCGGCCTGTCGCTCACCGAAAGCGCGCCGTTCGTCGCCCTCTTACCGGCCGTCGGGATCGTCGCCCGGGCGGGCGGCGGGGTGATCGCCGATCGGGCCTTCGACTGCCGGGAGCGCCCGGTCGTGATCCTCTCGTTCGTCGCAACGACGCTCGTCGTCGCCGTCCTCGCCGTTCCCGCCGAGCTCGGCGCGTCGGGGGCGTTTCTCGCGGGCATGGTCGCTGTGGGCGTCTCGATCCAGCTCCAGATCGGCGTGCTCTACACCTACGTCCAGGCGTTCGTCGAGACGGGCCAGGTCGCAAGCGCCGTTGCGCTCGTCTCGGTCGTCGGCTGGGTCGGCCAGTTCGTCGCGCCCGCGGTGACCGGCGCGCTCGTCGATTTCACCGGCAGTTACGCGACGATCCTCGGCTGTGGCGCAGCGGTCTGTCTATGCGGGACGCTCGCCGGCTGGCTCGCCCCCGAACCGTAGCAAGGGAAGTCGCCGGGAGTGCTGCGAACGATGGGTTCGCCCCCCTGTCCTTATCGAGCGAAGTCGACCAGTTCGTCGTTTAGCTTCTCGCGTTCTTCGTAGAATAGGCCATGATCGCCGTCCTCGAAGCGGACGATCTCGCCGTTCTCGATACCGTCTTCGAGGACTTCGGCGATGATATCGAACGGACGGATGGCGTCGTTTACCCTGTGACGGATCCGCGTTGCTGGTCGTTGTTCGGTCGCTTCGGTACTGGGCCGCCGCGTCACGGCCGGGTCGATTATATCCCGGCGTTGTCTCTGTCGGAAACATGAACGGCGAACGACGATTCCTCTTCACTCTCGTTCTTGCGTTCGCGGCCGTCTCGGCGCTGTTCGTACTTCCCTACCGCCAGTACGTCCTGCTCGCGGTTCTCCTGGGATACCTGTTGTACCCGCTACAACGACGGCTTGCCCCGCAGGTCGGCCCACGCCCTGCGGCGGGGATCCTCATCGCCACGGCGACGCTCGTCGTACTCGTCCCGCTCGGCGCGTTGCTCGTCGTCGCGGCCCGCCAGGCGATCGGCATCCTCGGCGCGGTCGCGAGCGGCGAGCTGGGCCTCGATTCGGTCGAGTCGTTCCTCGGCGAGCGGACCGGGATCGACGCCGATCTCGGCGGCACGATCGCAGAGGCAGGAGTAAACCCCGAGGAACTGCTCGGTCTCGTCGACCGTCAGAGCGGAACGGCGCTGCTCGACTTCCTGCTGGGGCTGCTCGGGGGCGTCTCGACCGCCCTGATCGGCCTCACCGTGGTCCTCTTCTTGCTCTATTACTTCCTCGTCGACGGCGCGTCCTTATTGGTGTGGTCACGGGACGCCGCGCCACTTTCGGCGGACACTTGGCGCGCACTGATGGGAGAGATCGATCGTTTGATGTGGGCCGTCCTCGTCGGAAACCTGGCGGTCGCCGTCGTTCAGGGGATCCTCACCGGGATCGGCTTTCTCGCGCTGGGAATCGACAATGTCGTCTTTTGGACGGTCGTCACGGTAATTTTAGCCCTGTTGCCGCTCATCGGCGCGTCGGTGATCTGGATCCCCGCGTCGGGGTACCTCCTCGTCGTCGGCCGGCCGGTCGCCGCCGTGGCGTTGTTCGCCTACGGCGCGCTCGTGGTGAGCCTGTCGGACAACTATCTCCGGCCGATGGTCGGCGGCCGGGAAGCGAACCTCAATCCCGCATTGTTCGTCCTCGGCATCTTCGGCGGGTTGGTCGCGCTCGGCTTCATGGGGCTTTTCTTCGGCCCGGTGATCGTCGGCACGCTCAAAGTGCTCGTCGAACTGGCGACGGACGAACGTCGGACGACCGGCTTTGCAGGGTAACTCCGTGCGTGCTACGGTCTCGGTCGTTCGGGCTTCGAGTTCGGCCATGCTTTCGATTCCGGTTCACGTTCGGCTTCAATCCACGTCCGGACTTCGATCTCTA
>PXRY01000013.1:0-15042 GCA_003022925.1 Halobacteriales archaeon QS_8_65_32
GTTGATCCATGAGAGCGAAGCTTTCGTGAACGCTGGGGTTCTACAAGGACTCGTGGTTCGAATCTTTCGATCAGTGCTGGAAATCTACGATTTCCAGCACTGACCGAAAAACGCCGAAGGCGTCTTTCGAACCACGAGTCCTTCGTAGAACCCCGGCGTTCACGAGAGCGAAGTGGTTCAAGAGAGCGGAGTTCTCTTTTTATGCCGAGAGACGCTTCGCGTCTCTCGTAGCACGCTCGTGAGCCAACAGGATCGCGTTGCAATCCTGTGACGACGTAAGCACGTGAGCGAGTGCAACGAGCGAACGCGCGCAGCGAGCCGCGGCCGGTCGAGCGGGAGGGGCTTTCAATCCATTCGACTCGACCTCGGTCTCATTCCGTACCCCTGGATCTGCCCAATGCTGAAGATCGCCGTTCGTCTCGCATCGTTGACCAAGCGCACCGGAGTTCCGGTCGCCAACGGGGGGTGTTCCAATAGATCCAAGCAGATCCCACCGATCCGGAGTCGTATCGTATTTCCCTCTCCATCGGCTTTCTTGCATCAATGCCGGACGAGCACGGTGGCTTCAAAGACGTCCGCGAGAACGTCGACGGTCACCCGATGTGGAACCTCCTGGCGTACGCGAAGCGCTACTGGCCCCGGCTCACCGTTGGCGTGCTCGCCGCCTTCCTGACGCGGTTCGCCCGCCTCGTCCCGCCGCTCGTCGTCGCCGCCGCCATCGACCGGGTCATCGTCCCCTCGAACTCCGGCGATGTCGGCCTGCTCGCCGAGTTCGGACTGTTGCCGGCGGCGCGAATCACGGGCCAAGCGGCTCGTTTAGCCCTACTGGAACGACTCGTCGTCATCGCCGTGCTCGCCTACCTGATCCGATCGGTCGCTCGTTTCGCCTCGCGATACCTGCTCCAAGCCACCGCCCAGAAAGTCCAGCGCGACCTCCGAAACGACACCTACGACCACATCCAGCACCTCTCGATGGACTTCTTCGCGAACCACCAGACCGGCGGCATGATGTCCATTCTCAATAGCGATATCAACCGGCTCGAACAGTTCCTCAATACCGAGTTCCGCCAGCTGATTCGGGTCGTCGCGACCGTTGGCGGCATCGCGGTCGTGTTGTGGTACTACTCCCCGAAGCTCGCGCTGATCGCGCTCGCCCCAGTACCTATCATCGGGGTCGCGAGCGGCCTGTTTCTCTCCTGGATCGAACCCCGGTACAAGTCGATCCGCGAGACCGTTGCCCGGCTCAACACCCGCCTGGAGAACAACTTGGGGGGTGCAGCGGTGATCAAAAGCTTCAATCGCTACGCGTTCGAGCGCGGGCGGGTCGCCGAACAGAGCCAGGCGTATCACGACGAGAAGATCGCCGCCCTGCGGATCAGGCGGGCCTTTTTCGCCGGCTTACGGCTGCTCACCGGCGTCGTGTTCGTGCTCGTGCTCTACATCGGCGGGGCCGACGTTATCGAGGCGGTTCCGGGGGCACTTTCGGCCGGGACCTTCGCGGTGTTTTTCCTCTACCTGCGGCGACTGTACTCGCCGATGCGCCGAGTAGGCAAATCCGCGAACAAGTACCAACTCGCCAAATCGAGCGCCGAACGAATCTTCGGCCTCTTAGGTCGCGAGCCGACCGTCGCCGAACCCGCAGAACCCTACCGCCCCGACTCGATCGACGGGGATGTTGCCTTCGACTCGGTGACGTTCGGGTATGGCAACGGTAACGACAGCGGCAACGATAACGACGACAACGGCGGCGGCGAGCTGGTTATCCGAGACGTCTCGCTCGATGTCCCCGCGGGCGCGACGATCGGGCTCGCAGGCCCTACCGGTGCGGGCAAGTCAACCCTTCTGAAACTCGTCTCGCGGTTTCACGATATCGATTCGGGGACGGTGCGCGTCGACGATGTCGACGTCCGCGAGTACGACCTCGGGGCGCTTCGCGACGAGGTCGGGATCGTCGAGCAGAACCCCTACCTCTTCTCGGGTACCGTCGCCGAGAACATCGCCTACGGCGACCGCGACGTCCTCGCCGCCGAACGGAGTCGGGAGCGAGACCGAGGGAGCGAACACGGCGAGTTCTCCCGTGGACGGATAATCGACGCCGCGAGCGCTGCCGAAGCCCACGGGTTCGTCTCGGATCTCCCCGACGGGTACGACACCCTGGTCGGCGAACGCGGCATCAAGCTCTCGGGCGGCCAGCGCCAGCGCGTCGCCATCGCCCGGGCGCTACTCAACGATCCGGCGGTCATCGTCTTCGACGAGGCGACGAGCGACGTCGATACCGAAACCGAAGAACGCATCCAGGCGAGCTTAGACCGGCTCGTCGAGGACCGCACCGCCTACGTGATCGCCCATCGCTTGTCCACGATCAAGGAGGCAGATCGGATCGTCGTCATGGACGAGGGCGAGCTCGTCGAATCCGGTTCGCACGACGAACTGCTCGATGTCGAAGGCGAGTACGCCGCCCTCTGGGAAGCCCAAGCCGACGAGACGCGCTCACGAGCCGTAGCGGACGACTAACGCTTGCGATCCCTGACTCCTCCCAGAACCCGAAACTCGGATGCCGGAACCCGATGCCGCTACGTTCTTTTGCCGGTCGAACGGCCGACCGACACATACCTACTCGACCCCTCGGCCGACTCGCTATCGGCTCCGGGTCGACCCGCCGCGAGCGCGACCGCGGGCGTACTCCTCGGCGTTCGCGCGTGCGCTCGCCTGAGCGTCCCACTCGACGGCAGAAAGCACCACCCAGTAGCCGACGAACGCGAGGACGAGCGCAACCGCCAGCACCGCCAAGCCCGCCGCTCCGTAAATCGCGAGCGAGGGCTCGTCGACGAGGACGAGCATCCCCTCGATCGCAAAGGTGAACGACAATGCGAAGACCCCCGCAAAGACCGTTGGGAACGCCAGGCCGGCAACCCCCTCCCTGAGATTTCGCACCAACCCGAGCACGAACAGAATCGCAAAGGCGAGCAAGTAGAACGGCGTCGGCAGCGCCGCGCCGGGATCGGTCGTTCCGGCCGCGATTCCCACTACTCCGTAGTAGCCGACCGCTCCGAGCACCGCGGCGATCAGGGCGGCGCTCGCCCCGCGGCCGCTCGCGTCCGTTACTCCCGCGGGGTTGAACTCGAAGCGATCGCCGAGGCCGGGGCGGGCGTCGAGACCGGCGAGGAAGCCGTCGGTGTAGCCGTGTTCGTAGCCCAAGCGATAGCCGTCCTCGAAGGCCGCCTCGCGACCGTCGTACCCGCCCTCGTAGACGTCGGTCTCGCCGCCGGTCACCGCCGTCGCTACCGCTTCCGCCCGGCGATTCATCTCCTCGCGGTCGCGCGCCGGGTCGAATCGAGGGGGCTCGCCTAAGTCTCGCTCGCCGCGATCCGCTCGGTCGTCGACCGAACGCCGGCCACCGTTCGATACGTCTCCAACGCGCGTGTCCACCATACCCGACTGACAGTAGCCGACGATCATAGTTATACGATCGAACACGACCGGAAACCGCTGAACGTGCCTGTCTCCGTTCCGCTGTTTCCCCTGCTCCGCCCCATCACACCCGCTCCGTTTCGCCGGCCCCCCCCGCTCCGCCGATCGACGGTTCGTCGGCCCCCATTGGTATGCTCGCCGTCCAGCATCGGTCGCGCCGTCCCACCATCGTCCCGCCGTCAGTCCGGCTTCCGGCAACGCGGTCCGCAACGGTGAGGTACAGGACGTCGCTCATCGTGTCACGACCATGCGGATCGATATCTCACGGGCCGAAGGTCGCCTCGGACTCGTCGGCCTGGTGGTGTTCGGCCTCGCACACGTCCTCGCGCCGCGACTGTTGCTCCGTGTCGCCCGCGGCGTCTACGGGCGCACGCTCGATATCGAGTTCGTCGCTCGTCGGGGTGCGCCCCGGCGCGTCCGACTCGTCGGCCTCGGCTCGCTCGTCGCCGCCGCGGGCGGCTGGCGGCTGCTCGACCGCATTGAGGACCTATCGATCGGAACGACGAGCGGCGAAGGACCGACGCCCGCGCCCGCCCACCGCTCGGCCGACGACCACTGACACTAATCCAAGAAGATCGACGTCCGGCGGCGGCTCGGCGTCGCCGATCGGCCGCCGTTCCGAGTACATTCCGTAGCCCGCTGTCGTCCCTTTCTCGCCTTTCAGTCCCGACGGCGCTCGACTGCCCACTCGAACAGCGGCTCACAGCGCTCGCGTAGCTCCCGGCCGTCGTCGGTCAGTTCGTACTCGACGCGTGGCGGAACCTCGTCGTATTGCGTCCGTTCCAGTAACCCGCCGCACAGACAATGCCGATCGCGTACTTGCCGCTGAGTACCGATACGACCCCTGGAATCGAGAACTGACAGACTATACACTCCGTATCGTTCGTCGCCATTACCCGTTCTCCGCTGGCTTTTGGTATAAAAGCATCGGGACTTTCGATACTGAACGATTCGACGATCGAACGGCAGAACGATCGAACGACCGAATCGGTTACTGGTTCCGTGCCTCCGATTCGACGTACGAGACGGCTTCTTCGGGTGTCTCGACCGCTTCGACGCCCGGAATCTCGTGGGTCGCGAGCCCGGCGACCGGCCGGCCGATATCGAGTGCGTGGGCGATCTCGCTAAGAGTGCCGGTCGCGCCGTCGATTGCGATCGCTCCGTCGCCATTGAGAACGACGAGCACGTTCCGGGCGTTGCCCAGTCCCGTGACGATCGCTTCGGTGACGAAGGGGTTTGCGTCCGTCCGGTCGACGCCTGGCAGGATCGCAATCGTGTGTCCGCCGGCCTCGCTTGCGCCCTTACAGACGGCTTCCATGACGCCGCCGCGGCCGCCACAGACGACGGTGTGCCCGTGCTCTGCGAGCAGTCGCCCGACCATCACGGCCGCCCCGTAGGTTTCCTCACCGACCCTGCTGCCGCCGATAACGCTTACCCGCATACGGTGTTCACAACAGTTCATCGATCGCCCGAAAAATAAAGCCCGCCTGCCGAATCCGTTTCGTCCATCAGCGCGTCCGAGTCTCGCCGCTGAGGTCGATCGCGACCCGCTCTCGACTTAGCTGGCGAGGTCGACCCACTCGCGCGCACGCGACTCGGAGACCTCCGCGACCTCCGCGACTTCTTCGATGTCGGCGTCGCGCAGATCGTCGACCGTCTCGATCCCGTCGTCGCGCAGGCGATCGGCGTACGTCGGCCCGATACCGCTGATCACGTCGATACCGGGCGAGTCGCCGGTGCTTTCGGCGTCGGTCTCGCTCGCCGCGTTGTCGTCCACCGCATCGTCGCTCGTTGTGTCGTCGCCCGTCGCCTCCTCGCCCGCGGTCTCGTCGTTGACGGCGGGAGGGGCCTCGCTTCCGACGGCTTCCTCGTCCACGTCGTCGATCTCGATCGCGGCGGCCTCGGGGACGGCCTCGGCATCGACCACCGAGCGTTCGGCGAACCACTCACAGACCCTCGGCCACAGCTCAGTGTGGGAACTGCCCGACACCGACAGGCCGATGTGGCCGGTCGACTGCTGCATCGTCGTCACATCCTCGCTGCCGATGGCGTCGTTGAACGGCGTCGAGGACTCGGGGGGAATCAGGTGGTCGTACTCGCCGGTGATCTGGAGCACCGGCATATCGATCCGGGAGAGATCGATGTGTTTGCCGTCCAGATAGAGTTCGTCGTTGTAGAGTTTGTTGTCCTGGTAGATGTCCTCCAAGAACTGGACGTACGTCGCGCCGGCAACGTCGATGCCCTCCGAGAGCCAGCGTTCCATCCGGCCGAAGTTCTCGACGAAGTCGTCGTCCTCGATGTTGTCGTACAGCCGCACGTACTTCGAGACGAAGTTCGCGACCGGGTCCATGAGCGCAAAGCCCACGTCCAACATCTCCGCCGGAGCGTTCCCGAACGTCTCGGTGACGTCCCGCGGCGAGTAGTACTGCTCGTCGCCCCACTCCTCCAAGACGCCACCAGTGTCGTCGAAACACAACCCGGCGGCCATCAAGCCGAGGTTGCGGACTTTCTCGGGGTGAAGCGAGGCGTACATCGTCGACATCGTCCCGCCCATGCAGTAGCCCAGAACGTTGATCGAGTCCTGGCCGGAGCGCTCGCGTACGATATCGACGCAGTTGTCCATGTAGCGGTTCACGTAGTCGTCGAGCGTGAGGTACTGATCGAGCCGGGAGGGTTCGTTCCAGTCGATCATGTAGACGTCGTGGCCCGCTTCGAGCAACCGCCGCACGACCGAGCGGTCAGGCTGGAGATCGAGGATGAACGGCTTGTTGATCAGCGCGTAGACGATGATGATCGGCACCTCGTGCTGTTCGTCGGTTTGGGCTTCGTAGTGAAGCAACTCTAACTTGTTCTCGGTGTAGACGACTTCACTTGGCGTCTGGCCCACCTCGACGTTCAACAAGGTCTCTAACTGCTCGGGCGAGTCGCCCGATTTCCCGATCGCCTTGGAAAGGGCTTCGACGGCCTCGCGCTGGTTGTTGAGCGCGACGTTGAACGGATTCTGTGGACTGTCGCTACCGGCCATCGCTTACTCCTCCTCCAATGCGTCCAACACGCGGTCGAGCTTCTTCGAGACATCGTGCTGGCGGCGTTCGAGTTCGACGAGTCGTGCCCCGATCTCGTCGACGTCCTCCCGGGTCGCAAAGCCCAGTTGCTCTAAGGTGTCCTGGGTAACGTCGTCGGCCCCCTGCTGGAGCTCCATCATCTGGCTCACGGTCTGGCCGGTCCCCGCGGCGAAGGCGGTCGTGCTCATTACCTCGCTAAACGCTTCGTTCGCGCTCTGGAGCCAGATGTCGCGGAATTCGGCGATTCCGACCTCCTCGCCTTCTGCGGCGTCGGTGATCCGCTCGGCCATGCGTTCTGCGGCGTCGGTCCACACCTCGTACGCGCGGCCGTAGCCCTCCATGCCTTCGGTCATCATCGCTTCTATCTCGTTTCCGTCACCCGGTGCCATGTCCGTCCCTGCGCCCATGCCCGCGTCCGTATCCGACATCGCGCCGTCGAGCGCCTGTGACCAGGACTCGATGAACGCCGATTGAGCCTGCATGTTCTGCTCGATCGATCGGGACATCGCGTCGTTCATGCCTTCTACCATCTCGGTCCAGTTCTCGCTCGCCGTCTCGGGGGTGAAGTTCGTGTCGCTCATGAGTTCGTGTTGTCGTTCGTCGCTCAAAAGATTTCGTTTGCTGTCGGTGCGTTCCTGTCGGGATGTCGGTAGCCAGGTAATCAGGTAATCGGGTCGATCAGGCGTCGGCGTCGAACTGCCTGGCCTGCTCGTTGAGTTCGGCCTGAAACTGCTCGGCCTGGGCTTCGAGACGCTCTTGGAACCGTTCGGCCTGTTCGACTTGGGTCTCGAACTGCTCCTCGAGCCGGTCTTCGAACTCCTCCGCGCGGCTCATGTTCTCGTCCATCGCCTCCTCGAACCGTTCCTGGACTTCCTCGGTTCGGTCTTCGGCACCCTTGACCGCGTCGGTGGTCTCCGACTGGACTTCCGCGTGGGCGTCGAGCAGCGTCTCTAGTTGTTCGTCCATCGCATCGAGGTACTCCTCGGCGAGGTCGTCGTACGAGCGCACGCCGCGTTCGGCTTCTGTGGTCAGCGTCTCGAACAGGTCGGCGTGAGCGCGCTTCAACTGGCCGAACAGCTCCTCGGTGCTGCGCTGCATCTGTCCGGTGCCCGCTTGCATGGGCGTCATCGCCTCGACGGCGCTCAGGTAACTCCGGGTGCCGGCCTGGAGTAACTCGACGCCCTGGCGCTGGGTCGATTCGGTGCTTTTCATGCCCGAGAGCGCCATTCGGTTGGCGCTCTTTTGGAACTCGATGGCCTGGGTCGTCGCCTGCTGACCCTGCTCGATCGCGCTCCGCTGGGTTTCGAACATCGCTTCGATCGGTGTGGTGTAGGAACTCATTCTGTATCACTCCTGGTTCGCTTGACCGGGACGAGAACGGTCTGGACGATGTCGCCTTCCTCGATGTCGAGGGCCTCGCGCTCGGCGTCGGGGATCGAGATCCGCCCGCCGCTCTGGACGCGCGTCTTGAACGTCGCAGTCCCCATCGAGGAGGCAGCGAGGCCAGGAAGGCCCATACCGCCGGCGTTCGCCATGCCGGAGCCGCCACCGGCGCTCCACAGCTGCCGGGCGAACTCCGCTTGCTGCTCGGCAGCCTTCTCGCCGGCCTCCTGGAACTGCCGGGCGAACATCGCCGGCGGCCACATCGCACCGTCGTCCTCGTCGGTCATCTGTATCACCACCTACTGTCGCGAGGCATATAAATCTTACCGCTCTAAACCACTGAAAACCATTGGTAACCATGTGATGGGGACCCACTTTCCGAGACCGTATCTGGAACCCAATCGTATATATGCGGTAACGTTGAACGCGGGGGCGTACATGAGTGCTGACACGGGACCTGGTGTAGCGACCGACGCGTGGCTTCGTTCCTCGAAGTACTTCTTCGAGGGCGTACTCGCGGCTAATCGGGCGGCGTTCGCCGCTTTCGGCCTGCCCGTCTCGACGACCCGGCTCGAACGGACCCGAGAACGGCGGGAATCGGGCTCGGAGGCCGAGGCCGAAGGCGGCCCCCGATCCGAATCCGAGTCCGGAGCCGGAACCGGAACCGGGTTCGGACCCGACTTCGAAGACGGGAACGGAGAGAAGTCGCTGGTCGGCGTCACCCTGCCCGAGTGGGACATTACCCTCTCGGCGACCCGACGTGACGCGATCGACGTCGGCGACTCCGTTCGGTTCGAAAAGACGCTCTCGGACGCCGACGTCAGGACCTTTGCGCTTTCGAGCGGCGACACGAATCGCTTGCACTTGGGCGACGAGTTCGCCGCCGGGACCCGTTTCGGCGGGCGGATCGCTCACGGCACCCTGGCGTCGGGGCTGATCAGCGCCGCGCTCGCCCGCCTGCCCGGCCTCGTAATCTACCTCTCACAGGACCTCGAATTCCGGGCTCCGGTCGGAATCGGCGATCGCGTCGCCGCCGACTGCGAGGTCGTCGAGGACCTCGGGGACTACCGCTACCGGCTTTCGACGGCCGTCACCGACGCCGACACCGGCGACGTCGTCATCGACGGCGAGGCAGTAATTCTGCTCGACGAGGAACCCAAAAACGCCGAGTAGTCGTTCCGCTTGACCTTCGATCCGCCTCATCACCGACCTGGGGGCACTCACTCCGCCCGACCCCCACCTCGCTCAGCCTCGCTTTGCTCCACGGCTCGCTGCGCTCCCCGCTTCGCTACGAGACCTCACCTTGCTCCACGGCTCACGTCCGTTCGCCGTTCCGCTTCGAGGCCTCCCTCACTCCGCTCGGTCACCCTCGCTCTCCAGAAAATCGCTCACCAGCCGATTGAACACCACTGGTCGCTCGCGCGGCGACCAGTGCCCACACGCCTCGATCGGCTCGAACGAACTCGTCTCGATCCGTTCGTCGGCGCGTGCCGACCACGTTACCGGAAAAACCGGATCGTCGCGCCCGTGCACTAACAGCGTCGGCACCGACAGTTCATCCAGCCGATCGAGATAGCACGTCCGCAGTCCACACGGGCCGAACTCGCTACGCTGCCAATTCGTCAGCGCCCGTACCGTCCGTCCATCGGTCACAGTCTCGCAGACGTCCGCGAGGAACTCCGGGTCGGGATCGACGGTCATCGCACGGAGGCCCACGGAAACCGTCGCCGGGTCGCGCAAGCTCCCCGTTAGCAGCGAATCGAATCCCGGCATCCACAAGGAGAGAAACCCCGGCGCGCGCCACGGAGCATCCCGGCCCAACCCGTGTGAATCGACGAGCACGAGCTGCGAGACCCGTTCGGGCGAATCGAGCGCGCGGCCGAGCGCGATCCCGCCGCCCATCGAGATGCCCACTAACGCCGCCCGCTCGACGTCGATCGAGTCCAGAAAAGCGTCGAGCACTCCGGCGTAGTACGGCGTCGTGTAGCTCCTCGCGGGCTTGTCGCTCCCGCCATGACCCGGGAAGTCGAGCGCGAGCACCTGCTGGTCGCGGGCGAGAACCGGTACGACCCGCTTCCAGGAGATCGCCGCGGCGTCGAGACCGATCCCGTGGAGGAGCACCACTGGCGGCTTTCCCTCGTCATCGCCGCCCGTCCCGGCGTCGAAGTAGCGAACCCCGACCTCGCTTGTGTCCCGTTCGGTTCGCACGTCGAGATCGACCCGTCGTGACGCGACGTCCTGCCCGGTCTGCGCAGCCATGTCCTGGTTGAGCGGTCGGGGCGAATGACCCTTCCGAAGCGCCGGCAGCCACCCGTTCTCCGTCCGGGCTCCCGACTCCCGCGCGACGCTTCGCTCCCGGATCGGGCTCCCTCTGTCCCGCGTCACTTCTCGACATCGAGCAGCGCTACGCGCTCGCCGACCAGCGCGGTGATCCCGACATCGGTCGCTCGTAGTTCCGCCTCGGAGATCGCGTAGAACTCTCGAACGAGCGCTTCGTCGTACGCGCCGAGCACCGCGGTCGGTTCGAACTCCGGACCGAGCGCCCCTCGGACGGCTTCGGCGGCCGCCCGTTCCCGCCGTTCGATGTCGCCGCCGTCGCCGTCGTTGCCACCGTCACCGTCTTCGCTCCTGGCGTCCCCGCGGTCGTCCCGCTTTTCGGCATCGTCCCCGGCGTTCGCTCGCTCGGACCAGTCCCCGTCTTCGCCGTGTTCGACGCAGACGACGACCGGCTCCTCGCCCGCCGGGACGCCTATCTCGATCGCGCGGTCGATCTGCCTGCGTCCGGCGGCGTACAACAAGACTTCGATCGCGCGATCGTCGGCGACGTTCTCCCCGCGCCGGACGGCCCGTTTCGCGAGCTCGACCGCTCGTTCGACGTGCGTGCGCCCGACGAGGTAGCGCGCATCGAACGCCGTGATCACACAGCCATGGGTCGCGCCGATCTCCCCCAGTCGCTCGATCAGACGATCGACGTTCTCGATCTCGGCGACGCCTTCGACGAGTTCCATGGGAGGTCAGAAATCCCCGAGGTTCGACTGGTCCTCCCCGTCGCCGGCACCGCCGCCCCCGCCGGCTGCACGGCCGCCGTCGCCGCGCCGTGCGGTCCCTTCGTCGATCGTCGCGACGCCGACGTCCGCCGGTTCGATCTCGGTCATCGACGGGTCGGCCCGGCCGGCGTTCTCCAGTACGTTCTCGGCCGTCTTTCGGCGGCCACGCAGTGCGCCCAACACTACTCCCTTGTCGGCCTCGCGCAGTTCGCTTCGGCTCTCGATCCCGGCGTCGAACAGGCGGCGGGCGCGCTTCCGGCCCACGCCGCGCACCCCAGTCAGATCGATGAGTTCCTCGCGGACGCCGTCCTCGACCCTCCTTCGGGATTCGCGGATCGCGGGGGCCCATTCGAGCCCGACCTCGCTCGCGAGGCGTTCTGCGGCCCCGAGCAGCCACTGGGCGGCATCGACCTTCCCTCGGATGTCGCCCGGTCCCACCCCGTACCGGTCGGTGATACGGTCTTCGGGGAGTTCTTCGGCCCAGTCCTCGAGCAGTTTCCCGGTCTTGAGCGCTGAGAGCCAGTCCTCGAACTCGTCTTCAAACTCGCTCGGTACCCGCCCGAGGAACTCGCTCTCGCGCTCGTAAACGAGTTCGGTGAAACGCTCGCGCTCGCCCGATCGCAAGTAGAGCTGATACATGTCGGGCGTTCGACAGACCAGCTGGTAGAGTCCGAGCGCCGTCGGCCGGTTCTCACAGCGTTTGAGGCCGTTGACGATCTCGGCGGCGCTCATCGGGTCGAGATAGAGCCGTGAGACGGTGTGGCCCAGATCGGTCGCCTCGACGCCGTCGCCGTCGCGTTCTAAGAAGTCGTTCGCTTCCAGGTAGTCGAGTACCGTGTCCGCGACCCGTTCGAGCCGGCCGCTTTCGGTCGTCTGCGTGCTATAGAGCGTCCGTTCGAGGAATGCGAGCAGGCCCGATCGCGAGTCGGCGAATCCCGAGGCGATCGTCGCGAGTACGTGGGTACGAAGCGCGGGCTCGGCGGCGAGTTTCGACTGGACGGCTTCGGGATCGGTCCAGATGTACCTATCAAAGAGCTCTTCGAGTTCCTCGTGGCTCTTCGCGAGCAGTAAGGCCTCGCCGTAGGGGTCGAGACCTGGCCGGCCGGCCCGACCGGACATCTGGTGGACTTCGAGCGTCGAAAGCGGTGCCATTCCCCCCACTGAGCCGTCGTACCGTCGCCAGTCCCGGACCACGACGCGCCGGCTCGGGGTGTTGACGCCCGCTGCCAAGGTCGGTGTCGCACAGATCACCTTGATCGCGCGCTCGCGGAAGGCGTTCTCGACGAGCGATCTGTGTTCGGAGGTGTTGTGCGCGAGAACACCGTTCGCAACGAAGTTCGCGGTCGAGGTGCTCAGGTCGTACAGCGGCTCCGGCTTGCGTTCGGTGATCCGGTCGATCCGGTCCCAGTAGAGTTCGCTCCCGGCGACCGCACCGACGAGCGGGTCGTTGAGTGCCTCAGCGAGTGAGCGAAACGTCGACCGTTTCATTGGGGTTACCCCGTTCTCGTACCTCGACAACGTTGCTTTCGGAACCGCCGGTTCGAGATCGTCGAGGCTGATGTCGCGCTCGTCGCGTTCCTCGCGGATACGCTCACCTAACCCGGGCGGGATCACGTCGTTCTGGTCGCGTCCGCCTGGCGGGTTCCGTTCGATCGCTTCGTCCAGTGCTGCTGCCTTGCTTGGGTGACGGAACCCGATTTCGCTCCGGAAGCGCGCCAACTGCTCGACCCCATAGATCGATAGCCGGTAGACGTCCCGCTGGGTTTGCACGCCTCGCCCCCGAATCGTAGTCTCTCGTCCCTCGACATCCCGCCGATCCTTGTGCGCGAGAATACCGAACCTGAGGAGTGCGGTCTTGACCTGTGTGACGAACGATTCGCTGTTCGAGTAGAACTCGACACACGTCCCTCCATCGGCGTTCGACCGGGACGACATGGACCCGCCAGCGTCGAACAGTCCTGAGAGGTACGCGCCGAGCAGCTCGTCGGAAAGACCTACCGACGGGAGTCGGAGGTCGCTCTCGCCGTCTCGGGCCATGCCGAAGTGTTCGGCGAACAGATCGGCGATCGGCTTCGCTCCGAGCGTCGAGGACGGCGTCTTCGCTGGCGCACCGCCACTGGCTCGTATCGCTTCGCGTTCGAACTGCTCGTAGACGACACGGTCGAACTCCGACAACATCTCCTCGCCGCCGGTCAGCGTAATACAGTGCTCGTCTACGAACCCGTCACCGGCGACGGCTCCGGCAGTCCAGCACACGTCCTCGTTCAACGATCGGGGAACCGCTATCGGGTCGTGGCCGCCGCGAGCGATGACGTGTGTGAACTCCGCCTCGGGGGATTTGCCGGCGGCCTCACAGAGCGTCTCGAAGCCGTCGAGACGAACGTTCCTGTTTTGCCCGTACGTGCTCCGATAGGTGAAATCGAGCTGATCCGGATCGATCGCCTCCCGACACTCTCGCACCGTCTCGTACTCCCGATATACACGACAGTCTCCCGCCAGAAGCGAGCGAAGTTCGGGTGCCTCGGGGTCGATATCGAGTTTCCGAGGCCGTGCGACGCACTCGTCGGTCTCCAGTTGCCCTGCCTTGACCCACTCGATACCGTCGGCTCCCAGCGTCGGAAGCGGGTGGTTCCGGCTCAGTCGAAGCACGTTTCCGCTTCGTGTCTCGACTTCCAGGACGGGCCGTTCGTTCATCTCGAAGGTGTCGGTCACCTCGGCCGTCGTGAGCTCGAACCCGTCCGCTCCAAGCACCGCTCTCCCTTCGTTCTCTCGCCCGACGATCGACTCGATCGGCTCGAACGTCCCATCGGCGTTTAGGACCTCAGTGCCGGCCGTAACGCAGAGGCCCGCGTGGTGGAATGCCCCGCCTCGCCGGACGGCCTCGGCTAAGTCGTCGGAGGTCTCGGTATCGGAGACGTCCCGAATCTCCTCGGCGACCGATGCGAGCCGGTCGCGTTCGGCCTCGTCGAGGCCCTCTTCGGTGATGTCGGCGAGTCGGCGGGCGGCGGCCTCGGCGTTTTTACGAGAATTGACGAACACGAGCGTCGATCCGTCCTCGTCCAAGGTGTCGGCGACGATCGCGGCGGTCTGGCGCTGATTGCCTCTGACGCTCAGTTCGCGCTGGCTGCCGTCCTCCAAGTGCACTGCCTGGCCGTAATGCACCCCTCGTCGGAGGTCGATCGGCCGCCAGTCCGAATCGACGAGTTCGGCGTCGAGCCACTCGGCGAGGACCTCGGGGTTACCGATCGTCGCCGAGAGCGCGACCATCTGGATGTCGGGGTTCTTTCGCCGGAGTTTCGCGAGCGTGACTTCGAGCGTTGGCCCCCGCGAGCGGTCGTCCACCAAGTGTACCTCGTCGGCGACGACACACGAGAGTTCGCTAATCCACGGCGCGCCATTTCTGACGAGCGAGTCGACCTTCTCGGAGGTAGCGACGATCACATCGCAGGTCGCGAGCCACTTTTCCTTCGACTCGTAGTTGCCCGTCGAGACCCCTACCGAGAGGTCGTGGTCCTCGTAGCGTTCGAACTCCCGCTGTTTCTCGCTCGCGAGCGCGCGCAGGGGAACGATATACAGCGCCTTGCCGCCCCGGGCAACGCTCGACAACATTGCGAGTTCGGCGACCAACGTCTTGCCGCTCGCGGTCGGTACGCTCGCGACCAAACTGTTCCCGTTGGTGACGCCCGCCTCGACGGCTTCGGCCTGGGGCGGGTAGAGTTCGGCGACGCCGCTTTCTTCGAGATCCGCGGGGAGCCACTCGGGCACGTCCGTGAGCTCCGAGACGTCCATTGGGCCGATTTCGGCGGTCCCGGGGTTTAAACTGTCGGGCGCAGGCCGGAAGTGAACCTACCTCCTAACCTGCGCTGCGCGCGCCAACGACGCTTCGGGCCCCTCGTCGCTCGCTCGAAGCGAATCTCAGAGGAGAACGGGCGAGACGACCAGCACGACCGCGCTCCAGACGAACAGTCCGACGCTGTATCGAAGGACGTCTCCCATGTCCGCCATCGACGGTGCTCCGGCAGCGACTGCGGCGAAAACGATTCCGACGAGCGGCAGTACGATCAGGTAGCCGGGCA
>PXRY01000013.1:15152-17067 GCA_003022925.1 Halobacteriales archaeon QS_8_65_32
CATCGGGCCTCCTTTCGACCGTTCTCCGTCCCGCTTCTCCGGCCGGCCTCCCAATCGCTTCAGCGATTCGCCGACGATCGCCGGAACGCGCTTGTTAGTCGCGTTCGTACCGAGATAGGATGGCCGGTCCCTTGCGCGGCCGTGGCGACCCGTTCGCCGTCGACGTCACGATCGAGGCTGGGACCCTCGAAACCGTCGGAAACGCTGATACAACCGTTGTGGAGAACCTCACTGCGTACGACCGGGATACGGGCGACCTCCAGTACCTCTCCCACCACGTCCCGACGGACCGGTCTACGGGACGAAACCGTTCGATCGGTGGGCGCGGGTCACGTGTACGCGAGTCGGTACGGAGCGACTGAACGACCTCCTCGATACTCCGTTCGACGACGACATGGTAGATACGGTTATGACGTTCGAGGGCGATCCGTCGGTTGCGGTATTCCAGACCACCACTCTCTTCGATCGCGACGGGAACGTCGTCTCGGAGTCGACCGTCGATATCGACGACCTGCTCGACGTTACGCCCCGATCGCTCACCACGACCGTCTCGATCGGCGATCGATCCCGTACGGCGACCTTTCCCGTCGAGGTCGAACGAAGCGAATCTCACCAGCTGTAGCAGTCGAGACCGAGTTGCCGGTCCGTCAGTGCTCTCGGGCCGGCGACCCGGGAGACGACCTCGATCAGCGGAGTTGTTCCGCGACGATCAGGACGACCGCTACAGTCGCGCCGGCAATGCCCAGCCACCAGCGGAGGCTTCCCTGCGGCGCGCCGTATCCGCCGGACCCCGACCCGAAGAGGAGGGCGAACGCTGCGAAGCCGACCCCGATAACGAACAGCGCCGTCGCAACCGGGGACGACCCGATGTCCTCGATACCGTATCGCATACCGAATCTTTCCCCGGTGCCGGCAAATACCTTCTGTACGACTGACCGGTTCGATGCCCGGTAGCCTCGAAAATCGTCGTCGGCTGTGACTGCGCTGGTGGCCGTGATCGCGCCGTTGGCCGCGACCGGGATCGCCATGGTGGTCAACCGGGTTCGGAACGTCGAGAACGGCCGACGACCCATTGACGAGCGGTTGAAGTGCTGGCTGCCCCTTCGATCGAGTATGGCACGCGCGGAGCTGACGACCGTCGGAACGGTATACGAGGAGGGTTCGTGGCTCTTTACCGTGGCCGACGACCACGGCAACGAAGAGGAGGTGTTGCTCGTCCCCTGCGAGGGTGGCGTTGAGGCGTGGGTGAACAAGTGTACCCACGAGTTCCAGCGCCTCGACCGGGGTTTCGGCTCGCCGATCAGGGATGGCGAGATCCTCTGTCCGAAACACGGCTCGACGTTCGACACGTGTTCGGGCTACTGTGACAACGGCGAGGCCGCAGAGACCACGCTCGTCGACGTCAGCGTCGAAATCGAATCTCACGCTACCAGCGAGCGGGTCTTCCTCAGCGACGAGAGCTACACCTTTCGCCACGAGGGGCCGATCGACGACGGCGACGACGATATGCCGACTTCGACGAGTCACCTCTCGTTTTAGCCACCTCCATCCGCTCGCGGACGATCACGGACGGCTACAGGGCGATGTTTAGTGAAGCGATGAAGGCCGGCGGGAACCGGTTCGGGTGGGACTGGAAGGGGCCGGTCGCTCAGCGAAGGCGGGCGAAGTAAGCACCGCAGGCGACCGGAGGGACCCGAGGAGCACAGCGAGCCCCCCGAGCCGAGCGACCGGGGGCTTCCGGAACGGTCTCGGCGGTTCTTTGCCTGGAAGCTGCTAAACCAAGCACGACCGGCTACGGACGCCACGCATTTACCCGTGCCCGCCCTTTTCCGAACATGAAAATCGAGTTCGACCGGGACACCTGTATCGGAATGTTCCAGTGCGTCGCCGAGTGGGACGGCCTCGAGAAGGACAA
>PXRY01000013.1:17228-50576 GCA_003022925.1 Halobacteriales archaeon QS_8_65_32
TCTCTACTTCGGCATCCGAAGCGTAGACTCGTTCGTCGTGTGGCTTACCCGTCGGTCTGTTCGTACTGATCGGAGAGCTTGTCGACCGCGGTGCCGAGTTGCTCGCGCTCGAACTCGGTGAGGTCCCACTCGACGACTTCGGTTACGCCGTCCGCGCCGAGTTTGACCGGGACGCCGGTTCCCACGTCGTTGTAGCCGTACTCGCCGTCGAGAACGACCGAGGACGGGAGTACGGCACCGGTGTCCCGGAGAACGGCCTCGACGACGTGGCCAACGCCGGTCGCCGGGCCCCACTGGGTCGCGCCCTTGCGCTCGATGACGTCCATCGCGCTGTTTTGGAGTTCGCCCAAGATCTCCTCGCGTTCCTCGTCGGAAAAATCCGGATCACCCCCATCGACGCGGACCTTCGAGAACACGGGGACTTGAGCCTTACCGTGTTCGCCCAGGATCGTCGCCTCGACGTTTTTCACTTCCGTCTCGAAGCGCTGGGCCAGAACGTACCGAAAGCGCGCCGAGTCGAGCCGGCCGCCGAAGCCGACAACGTGTTCGCGCGGGCGATTCCCGACCTCGTAGAGATGGCGATTGAGCAGGTCCATCGGGTTCGAGGTCGTGACCGAGACGAAGTCGTCGGTGTATTCGGCGAGATTGCTCTCGATGTCGGCCATGATCGGCGCGTTGTCGTCCGCGAGATCGAGGCGGCTCTGGCCCGGCTGTCGGGGGATGCCCGCCGCAATGATCACGACGTCCGACCCCGCCGTGTCCTCGTAGCCACCCTGGCGGATCTCGGTGTTCGCGTCGTAGGCCACGCCGTGATTGGCGTCGGCGGCCTGGCCGATCGCTTCCGCTTCCTTGTCGGGGATGTCGACGAAGACGATCTCGTCGGCGACGTCCCGGAGCGCGAGGTTGTAGCCCGCCGCCGCGCCGACGGTGCCTGCCGCGCCGACTACGCTTACTTTCGCCATGTTCCCTCACAGCCTACACGTGCGCTAAAACGCTTCGAAACGCCGACTCGCCATTCCCCGGCGCTTCCCGCCGTCCAGCCCTCTCGACGCGCTACTGTCCGGCCGTCTCGGCGTTCCACCATCCGGCCGACCCACCGTCCCGCAGGCCTTTTTTGAGTTGCGACCCTCGGTTGCTTCATGAGCGACTTCGACAAGGAAGCCGAACGCGAGAAGCTCCGCCGGCGGTTCGAAGCCGAGGAGGAAGACCGCGCGGTCACCGAGCAGATGAGCGAACTCCTCCTCCAGGGCGCGACGATGACCAATCGCCACTGCAACACCTGCCACAGCCCGATCTTCGCGTACCAGGGCCAGGCCTTCTGTCCGACCTGCCAGGTCGAAGTCGACGACTCGGGCCGGGCAGTCGAAACCGAGGCGGAAGCCACGAGAGACGCCGGCGACGACCCGACTACGACCGGGCAGGAACCTAACCCTGCCGCCGCCGACGATTCGCGTCCTGCGACCTCGATCGAGGTCGACGATCCGGGCACCGGAACCGCCGACCGATCGGCACCGTCCGAGACGGCCGCTCCGGCCGACGCCGCGTCGAATTCGGACCCGACGCCGGACACCGAACCCGGAACTTCGACTGCTGATCGTGCTTCGAGCCCTGACCCTGCCTCGACTCCCGAACCCGCCAGCGGACCGCCCGCCGACGACGGGGCCAAAGCCGAGCCGACCGATCGGACCCGTCCGGCCGGCACGAGCCACACGACCGGATCGGCCGGCTCGACGGGCGTATCGGCGACGGGCGGCGACGACCTCGCCGTTGTCCACGGGTCGCTCTCGCGGACGCTCGTCCGGCTCTCGCGGACGGCCGAGGAGAGCGAGGACCTCTCGCGGACCCGCGAGCACCTGCTCGCCGCCCAGGAGGCCGCAGAGGCCCTCGCCGCGCTCGAGCAGGCCCGCCGCTGAAGAGCAAAGCGGACAACGCGAACGACGCAAGTGACACAACGGGCTCGATCTTCCGCCATCGATCGCGCGACGGACGTGAACCGGCCGGCGGGCGGACTCTCGGCGACCCTCTCGGAGGACGACTCGGTCGCGTGCTGCCTTCGTTCGACGGGGAAGCTTTTTTTCGGCTCTCGTGGTCGTAGTTCACATGGCAGCAACCGTTCTCGTCACGGGTGGCACCGGCTACATCGGCTCGTACGTCGCCGCCGAACTCGTCGACCACGGCCACGATGTCGTCGCTTTCGACCTCGCGACCGACCCGTGGCGGCTCGAACGACTGGGCGTCGCCGCGGACGTGACAGTGATCGGCGGCGACGTCACCGATCCGACAGCCGTGATCCGCGCCGCAAAGGAGACCGATACGTCCCACGTCGTCCACTTGGCGGCGCTGCTCACCACGGGTGCCCGCGCGAACCCCCGGGCGGCGATGGCGGTCAACGTCGGCGGGACGAACAACGTGCTCGAAGCCGCGCGCACGCTCGATTCGGTCGAACGCGTCGCCTGGGCGTCGAGCGCGGCGGCCTACGCCCCGCCGGCGAACTACGACGGGCTGGTGACCGAAGCCGACCTCGTCGCCCCCGATACGCTGTATGGCGCGACCAAGGAGTACAACGAACACCAGGCACGGGCCTACTTCGAGGAGTACGGCGTCTCGCCCGTGGCGCTTCGCCCGACGGTCGCGTACGGTCCCTACCGCGAGACCGGCGGGTCCGCCTTCCTCGTCGACCTGATCGAAAAGCCCGCGCTCGGCGAGGCCTTCAGCGTGGAGTACGGCGACCAACTCGTCGACTGGCAGTACGCCAAGGACATCGCCCAAGCGTTTCGGAAGGCCGCCTTTACGCCCGAGGAGGAACTCTCGCAGCGAGTCTACAACGTCGCCGGCGAGACGACGACGATCGCCGACGCCGCGAGCGTGGTCGAAAGCGTGATCCCGGACGCTGAGGTCGAAGTCACGGACGAGGGCGAGTTGCCCTGGACCCAGACCTTGGACACGACCGCCGCCCGCGAGGACCTGGGGTACGAGTCGGCCTACGACCTCGAAGCGGGCGTTCGCGAGTACGTGAACGTTCTCCGCGAGGAAGAGGGCTTAGAACCGGTCTGATCTGACCGATCCGATACGATCCGATTCCGGCTCCCGCGCGACTGGTCGTCGGCATCGGTGTCGGTGCTGTAGCTGCCCGTCGATCGGTGGCCGAACGGCTGTCCTCCCGGTTGCCGTCAGCCGTCCCCGTTTCCGGTGTCGATGTTAGTGTCCGTATCAGTATCACCGTTACCGAGCAGTTCCTCGGTGTCCTCGTCTCTCGTCGATCTCTTAGATCGAACAGTATCACGAGGAGGGCCAAACGGTAATGCCCGTGAAGCGAGAGGAACGGACGATGGAAACCCATGACGCCGTCGAGGACGACGCGACGCGCATAGCGGAGCTCACCGGCGCACCGACGAGCGTCGCGCGCGAACTCGTCCACGATAGAACCACGAAGGTCACGACGCGAGCGTCCAGCGACGAAACGGAAGAGGGCGATGGGGACGGGAACGAGGACGAGGACAACGGCGAGCGTAAGCCCGGGGACGATGGCGACCTCCTCGGCGTCGTGAGCTTCGACGCCAGGCGCGAGGCGGTCCACGTCACCCAGTTGGCCGGCACGACCGCAGCGGTCTCGCGGCTGCTCAACGAGCCGATCCGGTTCGCCGAACGCGAGGACATGGCCGTCGAAGCCGTTCTCGAAGCCGACGAGTCCGACTGTCACGAGACAGTCCGCGAGGCGGGATTCGAACGCGCCGGCAGCGGCCCGCGCTTCGAAGGACGGGAGACCGTCGTCTTCCGGTTCGAAACGTGATCCCGAACGGTCGCGAGTCCGAACGATCGCAAACCGTGAACGGCCGCCGGACGGTCAGCAGACCGGTTTGGGGTTGACGCCCATCTCTTCGAGGGTTTCGGTGTACTCGTCGTACGCGGACTGAATAGCATCGCCGGCAGCCTCCCGGGCACGCTCCCAGTCGGCGGCGTCGTCACAGACCTCGCCGAGGACCTCTTTCGCGCGCTCTGACTGGTCGTCGACGTCCCCGCCGATCTCGCGAAAGAGGTCCGCGCCGCTGGTGTCCGCTTGCCCGACGAAGAAACCCACCAACTGGCTTTTGGACTCGTCGGTCGCGATCGTCCGCCCGAAAAAGGCCCCCGCGCGTCCGATCGTGTCTGTTTGTGCCCGGAGGGACTCCTGGATCGCGGGCGTGTCGCCGGGTTCGTGCGTGCCATCCAAGCGTTCGGTGACGAGGCCATAGTGTTCGCCCTCCTCGGCGGCGGTCGTCTCGAAGGCCTGCCTGGCTCCGTCGTGGGTTTCGGAGTCGGCCCACTGGGCGAACGTCTCGCGGGCGTGAAACTCGGCGGTCGTCGCCGCGCGAAGCACCTCGTTCGCGTCCATCGCGCCCTCGGTGTCGGCGTACAGCGCCTTCGAGGAGCCGAGCCGGGAGAGGGCCGTCTCGTTTTCCGTTCTGACCGTCTCGGCGAACTCTTCGGGGGTCACGACCGGGCGTACGACAGCCCCGGGCTTGTATGCGTCGCCCGGGCCGCTGGTGGGGAAGGTAGGGGCGACTGAGACGAGGAAGACGACCGAAACAGGGCGTCGTCGAACCGAAAGCGTGGGAGGGTTCGATCGGGAAGGCCTTGAGCAAGCAGGGTGTGGAGCTATGTAGTTACGCGCGAGACTACGAACTCCAATGCCGGAATGCAGGAACTGCAGCGGGTTCGTGACGGAGAACTACGTTCGAGTGTTCGCCCCGCCGGGAATCGAGGGCGTGCGGGTCTGTCCGAACTGCGAGGACAAACTCCGCGACGGTGCCGACGTGCGCGAGGCCCACTCGCCGCGCCACTGAACAACCGAGAGTCGCCATTAACGGGACCGGGGACGTCGAGTCGGCCGTCGGCGCTGACCGTTGTCCGGGGTTGTATTCGATTAGCGGTCGTATTATGTGTGTGAGCGCGTCTACGTGTGACTACGGTCGCTCCACCGAACCACAACCATGACCAGAACCGATCCGTACGATCCCGACGAGCCGTACTACGAGTGTACCGACTGTTACCAGCGTACCGCCGAGTCGGCAGTCGATGGGAAACCCGACGGCTGTCCGGAGTGTGGCGGCGAGATGAAGAATATCAACGTCCCCCGGGACTGAACGACCGCTACGAGGCTTCGTTCCCGCTGGTTGCTCGTCCTCGTCTTCCCCGTGAGTCACTTCGTTCAGTCAGCCTCTTTTTTCTGCGGTCGCTCGTCGGCTCACCGCTCCGATTCGAGGCTTCGTTCGCTCCCACTGGTCGCTCACTCTGCCTCGCTTTTCTCTATCGGGCCACCCTCCCGTTCCCACTCGGTGAGACTCCCCTCGTAAAAGGCCAGATCCTCGTAGCCTAAATGACGCAGCGCGAGGTAGGTGTGACTGATCCGCCGCGCGGTGTTGCAGTAGAGGATCACCCGCTTTGCGGGCGTGATCCCTCGTCCGGCGAGGATTGCTTCCATCTCGTCGTCGGGTTTCAGGCCCCGGGAACCGCCGTCGACCAGTTCGCGCCAGTCGAGTCGCACCGCCCCGGGGAGGTGGCCTTCGGCGTATTCCCACTCCTCGCGCGTGTCGACGATCACGATATCCCCGTTCTCGCCGCCGGCGTCGAGCGCGTCCGCGACTGCCTCCCGGGGGATCAGGACCGTCTCGTCGGCCGCGGGGCGATCGATCGCGTAGGTCGTCGGGTCCGGTTCCGCGGGTTCCCCACTCGTCGGGAACTCTCGGCTCCAGGCGCTGAAATCCCCGTTGAGCAAGTGTAACTTCCGAGGGTCGTGTCCGTAGAGTTCGCAGGTAACGAGTAGACGGGCGGCGAACACGCCGTGGGTGTCGTCGTACGCGACGATCTCGTCCTCGCGGGAAATGCTCCGTTCACCTAACAGATCGGCGAAGGTCTCCTCGCCGGGCAACATCCCTTCGTCGCCCCCGTCGCTCCCGTCCTCGTCGCCGTTTCCGTTTCCCGCCCGGAACGCGTCGAACGGCAGGTTCACCGCATTGGGGAGGTGCCCGATCCCCTCGAACTCCCAGGGCTCGCGAACGTCGACGATCCGCACGCGCTCCCATCGCTCGTTGACCCACGCGGTCGATACGACGATGTCCTCGTACATGCCCACATCTTACGCCCAAGAACTTTAACCTCCGCCGGTCCCACGCTCCCGCTCGCTTCGTCTCGCCATGCGTGCGGGACATGCGGGTAGCGGCATCCGTTGCCGGATCGTCTCCCGCCAGCGGTCAATTACCGTCGCCGACGAGTGCCGGTGGACTCGCCGATCGGCCGTCGTCGCCCGAACCTCGTCAATCGTAACGTGTCGCAGTGTGGTAGAATCGAGGCGATTGTTGCCTCGAACGACGATGTGGGGCGGAACCTGCCGAGAGTGCCATAGCTATGAACCCCGGCACTAAGTAAGTGGTACGTCATGAGCCAGGCACAGGGCGATTACGCGAAGGACGTACTGGTATCGGCCGATTGGGTCGAAGAGCACATCGAGGAGTTCGGCGGCGACGACCCCGACTATCGACTCGTGGAAGTCGACGTCGACACCGAAGCCTACGACGAGAGTCACGCGCCCGGCGCGATCGGGCTGAACTGGGAGACCGACCTCCAGGACCAGACTCGTCGGGACGTCCTGACGAAGGAGGCCTTCGCCGAGGTCATGGGCGAGCACGGCATCGCCGACGACTCGACCGTGGTGCTGTACGGCGACAACTCGAACTGGTTCGCCGCCTACACCTACTGGCAGTTCAAGTATTACGGCCATCGGGACGTCCGACTGATGAACGGCGGCCGGGACTACTGGCTCGAAAACGACTACCCCACTACCACGGACGTTCCTGACTTCCCCACACAGGACTACGAGGCGAGGGGTCCGTTCGAGGGCATTCGTGCCTATCGCGGCCAGGTCGAGACCGCGATGGAACGCGGCGTTCCGCTCGTGGACGTCCGTAGTCCCGAGGAGTTCAGCGGCGAGATCTTAGCGCCGCCGGGTCTCCAGGAGACCGCTCAGCGCGGTGGCCACATCCCTGGTGCGGAGAACATCTCCTGGGCGGCGACCGTCAACGACGACGGCACGTTCAAGTCCGCCGAGGAGCTGCGCGAACTCTACGAGGGCCAGGGCGTGACCGACGATCAGGAGGTCGTCGCGTACTGCCGGATCGGCGAGCGGTCGTCGATCGCGTGGTTCGCGCTGCACGAACTGTTGGGCTACGAGAACGTCGTGAACTACGACGGCTCCTGGACCGAGTGGGGCAATCTGGTCAACGCCCCGATCGAGACGGGCGAGGCCGACTGAACGACGTGAAGGAGGCTCGAATCGGAACGGTGAGCCGCAGGCGAACCGTGGAGACAGGCGAGGCGGGCGACTAAGCGAAGCGTGGGAGCCCGCCTCGTAGCGGAGTGGGGAACGCAGTGACCCGCGGAGCAGGGCAGGGCCGAGTGAGTAGAGCGAGTCAAGGCTCCGATAGTAAAGCGGTGAGCCGCCGATCGAATCGCGAAACAGGGTAGGACTGACGGCCGACCACCGGGGCGAACCCGACCGCATAGGTACCGTTCAGTAGTCGAACCGGGTAATGAGACGGCGTGCGTTTCTCGCGGGAACCGCTGGCGGTGCGGCACTGCTCGCCGGCCGTCAGGCCGAGCCCGTCGAGAGTGTGGACGAAGGCACGGGGGCAGGGACGGGAACCGACGCGAGTTCCGGCGGCGCGAACGGCACGACGGGCACGAACGGGACGGCCGTCGGGCCAAAGCGGCGGGAATCGAACGCTTCGTGTAGCGACGTACCCGCCGTACCTGGACGCGCCGAGCGTCAGTCCCGGCGGCTGGGTCAAAGAGGAGCTCGAGTCGACGACCGACTCTCGAATGGTTCGGGCCGGAGAACGGGATCAACTACTCCATCCAGCGCCAGCAGCGCGGCCAGCCGATCGAGGCCGACGCCTTTCCCGGCCGACCGTTGACGACCTCGTGCGCGCCGACGCCGCACTCGGCGACGGCGGGAGCGACCTGTTCAGAGAGGCGAACCCCGACGCGATCGGGAACTACGACGCGCTCGAGGAGGGCCTGGCGTTCGACTCCCAGAACCGGGTCGTCCCGACCGAGACTTCGTATATCAGCCTCGTCTACAGCCAAAACGACATCGACGCGCCCAAAACGCTCGACGACCTGCTCCGGCCGGCCTACGAGGGCGCGCTCCTCACCCAGGACCCGACCCGGAGCGAGACGGGACTGGGCTTCCTGCTCCGGACGATCGAGAACAAAGGCGAGGACGACTACCTCGAGTACTGGTCGGCGCTGCAGGACAACGGCGTCCAGATCCTCGGATCGTGGTCGGACGCCTACGCGGCGTACTCGAACGGCGAGGCATCGATCGTGATGTCGTATGCGACCGACCAGGTCTTTGCCGCCCGGAGCGACGAGGACGTGAGTGAACACCTGGTCGCCTTTCCGAACAGCCAGAGCATCGCGTACATCGCGGGTATCGCCGGCTTCGCCGGGTCGGAAAACACCGAGCTCGTCGATCGGTTCACCGAGTTCATGCTCTCCCCGCGAGTGCAGTCGAAGGTCACCGTGCTCAACGTGGCCTTTCCGGTTGTGACGAACGCGAACCTGCCGGCGAACTTCGACGACCTGCCTCATGCCCCTCAGAAGACGATCAGTTACAGTTACGATCGGCTTTAAGCCGACCTGAACGACTGGCTCGACGCGTGGTCGAGGCAGGTCTCCGGATGAGCGCGAGTCGAATCGAAGCCGAAGGGAATTCGAGCGTAACGAGCGTCCGAGCACCGGCGGGAGCGAGCGACCCGACGCGAGCGAGCGGTATCTCGGGCGACGCCTCGGGCCGGCGACGGCGATGGGCTGTATATTCCTGTTCGTGACGAGCCCACGATCAGGAAGAAGCGCTCGCGATCTCCGATCGGGTCGCCGTCGTGCGCGCGCGGCGGATCGAGCAGGTCGTCGGTCCACGGAAGGTGTACCGTCACCCGGCGACCCGCTTCGTCGCAGAGTTCATTGGCGACGACAATGTCTTCGAGGGACGGGTAACGAACGAGTTGGGTTCTGGAGGTGAAACGAAGGGGTCGGCGGCGAGCGTCGCAGTGGACGGAATCGAGGAGCGCTTCGAGATTCCGACGACAGCCACAATAGGCACAACGGTGACGTTCTGCGTCAGGCCCGGACGTCTGCGCGTCGGCGGCGGCGAGAACCGGTTTCAGGCACGGGTCGAGGGGTCGGAGTTCCTCGGCGACGTCACGCGGGTTCGCTTAGAGTACGACGGCCGGCCGATCGTGCTCCGGACGACCGATCGCGACCTGCCGACTGGGGAGGTCGAGCTCGGCTTCGATCCCACGAACGCTCACGTGATCGACGAGTGACCGCGATCCGGGACGGCGGCAAGGGAGCGGGGCCGACGGCGATCGGGAACGGTGGTGGCGAGCGGAGGTGACAGCGGTGATCATAGGACGGCGGCGAATGGATATGACGGCAGCGAACGGGTATGACGGCAGTGAGCGTCTAAGGGCGACTTCAAGGGACGACGCCGACGGTCAGGAGGGTGCCGAACTCGCGATACCGTTCGACCATTGCCTCACGGGTCTCCCAGTCGTCGGTGGGAAAGGCGTCCGCGGGCGGGATCTCGACCTCCCGGTCGGGGATCGTATACTGGGACGCCACGCGAAAGCCTGCCTCGGCGAAGGCATTGCGGTACTCGGCCATGTCCCAGCGGGTCATTGGGACATCGATGTTCCCCTGCCAGTCGTGCGACGCTTCGTTTTCCTCGTAGTAGTTCACCGCGCAGTGGAGCGTTCCGCCGGGCCGGAGGATTCGAGCGAGTTCCCTGAGCGTCCCGTCCGGGTCGGCGGCGTAGTAGAAGGCTTCCATCGAGAAGACGTGATCGACGCTGTCGGTAGCGAACGGCAGCGCGCCGAAGTCACCCAGCAGGAAGGCAACGCCCGGATCGTCAGCGTATGAGCGGGCGTTTCGCACCATTTCGGGCGAGCCGTCGATCCCACAGACGAACGAAACGGGCGTCGTCTCCCGGAGAACCCGGCCGACGTACCCGCTGCCGGACCCGAGGTCGACGACGACGTCGCCTGGTTCGATCGGAATCGACGCGAGAGCGTGTTTCGCGGTGTGCCAGTGGCGCTGTTCCATCCCGCGGTCGCGGCCGTCTGCGGCCCAGTCGTCGAACTCGCGTCTGACGCTCATGGAGGGGAGTCGGCGAGAAGGAATAAGACCGGTTCGGCTCGCCGGTGAACACGAATACAAATACGAGTATACTGCGGCGAGCGTGAAGTATGCGAAGGGATCGGGTCGTTCGACCGTGGTTCGGTGGGAATCACGAAAGTCCCGTATTGCCGGGAGTTCCGTACTGCCGTCGAGTGTGGTGAACCGCGTCGTAGCGAGCCGGGTCGTGTCGTGACGCTTTTCGAGTGGGGGTTCGGAGCGTCGGGCGGATGGTCAGCGGTCGGAACGAGAGGCGGCGGTTCAAGCTCGCCGACACCGCCCAGCAGATCGTCGGCGGGGTCCTGTTCGCGGGATCGTTCGTCGTCACCGAGGAGGTGTGGGCGCTCGCGCGGAACATGTCGTCGGTACAGTCGGCACTCATCGTCGGGATCGTCGCGGCCGTCGGCTACGCGAGCCTCTATAAGGCGGACCCCAACCGCGACCCCGATCGCAAGCGCGACATCGGGGGAATCCCGCTCCGATTCCTCTCGCTGATGGGGGTTATCCTTCGGCGCGGTGGCGGTGCTCGCGCTGACGCTCGGCGCACCGGGGACCTTTCTCTCGGATCTGCCCGGCGACGAGTGGGCGCTCGTCACGATACGAGCGGTGAGCATCGGGGCGATCTTCAGCGTGATCGGCGCGGCGACTGCCGACAGCGTGTTCTGAACGCCTCGATTCTGAAGTCCGGGGTGTCCTCGTCGACAGTTATCCCTCGGTGTCGTCTCGATTCTCGACCCACCGCAGCAGCGGTTTCAGCAACTCACAGAGCTCCGTCCCCTCGTCGGTGAGGTCGTACTCGACGCGCGGCGGGATCTCCGCGTAGCGCTCACGCATGAGTAGTCCGGCGTCGGTCAGTTCGTCTAAACGTGTCGAGAGCGTCGAGGTGCTCACCTCGCCGAAGGCGCTCTCGATCTCGCCGTACCGCACCGGCCCGAGAGCGCCGACGACACAGACGACTTCGATCACGTACTTCCGGCTGAGGAGGTCCACGACACCGCCGAGCGGACAGTAGTATCTCGACGTCTCGCCGCCGTACGAACGGACGCGCCTAACCGTTACCGGACCCGAGGGAACGAAAGCGGCGTTCGACGACGGTCTGCTCGACCGATTGGAACCCGACGCGGAGTAGTCACTGCCGGTCGGGTGTCCTCGCTCGACTCGCCCCCTTACTGCCTGAAGCCGACATGAGCGAGCGAGCTATCGGTCAAGAATTAAGTCGGCGCGGACCGGCCCGCGGATATGGACTATCGTCTGGAAGTCGAGGACACGCCCGATACGATTGCCGGTGGGACCGGCGTGGTGCTCGTACATCCGAGCACCGGCGAGACCGACCGGATCGATACCGACTTCCTGAAGACCGACACCGACTCGTTTCTCGTGATCTCGACGCGGACGACCGCCCGCGAGGTCGAGCAGAAATTGGAGCACTACGATGTCGATCGTTCGCGGGCAACGATCTTAGATGCTTTGAGCGTCGAACGGGGGTACTCCCGGCGCAGCGGCGAGGGGATCCACTACGTCTCCTCGCCCGACGATTTAGAGGGTATCGTCGACGTAACGAGGGAGTTCCTCGACGAACACAATGGAAAGCTACGGGTGAGCGTCGATTCGGTGACCGAAATGGCCTACTACGCCGACGAGGAACGGACGAAAGAGGCCGTTACTGAGATCCTCTCGCTGCTTCGAAACCACGACGCCGTCGGGCTCTTTCACCTCGCAGAGGAGGTCCACACCGAGGAAGTACTAAAGGGATATCGCGAGTTGTTCGACGGCACCATCACCCTCGAAGAGGACAACGGCGTTCGCGGCGACTTCTGAACTCGATAGCCTCGTCGAAGCCTCCGTGTCCCCAGGGCTCCGATCGGACGATCTCGAAACGTTCTCCCGATCGGTCGTATGTTCACGAGGGAGGCTGGAAATCGATCGAGTATACATAACTACGTAAGTACGGAGCATACGAACACGAAGTGTCCGAGGAACGAGAAGCGCAAGGGACCGGCGAACCGATCACTGTCAGCGAAACGCTCGGTCCGGAGCGCTACCGCGACGCGAGCGAGGCGACGTATCTCGAAGCGACCCACGAAGTTCGTTTCGTCACCGATTACGAGCGATCCGACGACGAGTCACAGTCACGCGACCCCTTCGCAGCGTTCGACGACCTGGGCGAACCGATCTACGACACGCTTCCCTTCGAGCGATGGGCCGAAGAGGAGTGTAGCACCGTCGTCGCGAAGCACGTCGGCTGGGTCACTCGAAGCCGATTAGGAAACCCGGAGGAGGCCAGGAAATCCATACGAAGAAGAGATGATGCTGGGGACTCGGCGGCCAGCAGCGGACGGGGAAGCGTGCTCGGAAGTCGAACTGGCTCTCACCTGGACGCTCACGACGCATGTCGACGACGACAGTAGGCGGACATTGAATCCACCGGTCGCGTTCGAGGCGGTCGTGGCCGCTACCCCGGCGACGGCGACCATGTCGATTTCCTTCGCGGGTCAGGAATACACGACCACGTTGCCAGCGGTGGTCGTCGAGGAAACCAAGTAACTACCCGCTCGGGCCGCCGAGTTCCTTCCGAGGAACCTCCCGAAGTCGGTGGCGAGTACGGGTCGATCGCGGACGCGAACGAAGTGCTGCCGTTCGAGTTCCGCGGGCCGACCGATTTGCCGGACGGATACGGCGTGACGTAGATCGCCGTAAGCGAACCGTCGTGGTTCGCCGGTTACAGCGGTCGAATCGTCTATAGCAGCGACCACGGCGATCACGCCGACGACTTGATCGTGACGGCTAAATCGGCCGACGACCCGGATGCCCCAGGGCATCCGTACGGCGTCGACTGCGAGATCACGGTGAACGGACGGCCAGGCACCTATGCGCGAACCGACGACGAGATCGTCGGGTCGCCCCCGCCGGGTATCTCCGATCCAGCCGAGTTGCAGAACGGAATTCTCGAATCCATCGACATCACTGGGACCTACTATTACATGAACGGACCGTTCGACAGGGGGGAGCTCGTCCGGATAGCGGAGTCGATCGGGTAGCCGGGTTCGGGTCGTTACGCCGACCGAGCGTGCGGAGGAGTGTTCGCAAGGGTTTTCGAAACCGTTCGCCTCGCGGACCGATCAGGTCAGGACTTTTCAAAGACGGAATCCGTACGATCCGTTCAGGACGTGGTACCGTGAGCGAGTTCCGGACGAATCGGGGTCGGTGCATCGTCGCCGACGGACGGCTTCGGCTCGAATCGCGGTTCTGCGAGCGCTGGAAGCGGTACTACGAGGGGAGCAAAAGCGTCTTCGTGCTCATGGCGGCGTCTACGCTCTCGTTCGTCGGTCGGGTTGCGTACGACCTCGCGGTCGGCGGCGGGGAGTGGGTACGGATGTGGGTAGGCCACTCTTCGTCGGGATCGCCGCGCTCGCGTATGCGATCGACTACCTCCGTGGATTCACCAGGCAAACGTCGATTCGGTTGAACCGGATCGAGCGGGTCGTCCCAGTACGGGGAGGGGTCCTTACCCAGCCGCGCCTGATCGTCCACTACCGGACGCACGACCGAACGGCGAGGCGGCGGATTACCCTGCCGTCGCGACACCTCTCCTACGGCGACGAGGAGTTCGAGAAAGCAAAGCGAGTCCTCGCCGAGCGCGGTCTCGGCGTCGAGTGGACCGATCCAGCCGAAAGGCTACGGAACTCGGACGCTAGGGGAACGGATCGGAAGGGGGCAAGCGGGAGGCGTGCGAACACGAAAGAAACGGATGAACGATGTACTGACGCGAATACGGATGCGAGCACGGACGCCGAGAACCCAGGAACGGTGACGAACGCCGAGTTGCGGTGACGTTTGATACGCCCGCTCAATCGTCTACTTGCTCGAAGGTCGTCTCGGATCGGCCGAAATACGCATGCCGTACCGATCGGCATAGATCGGTTGATCGGGTTCGTATCATCGTCTCAGATGGACGCAAGATACTTGCCCGATAGTTACTACCGACAGATATGCACCGTCGAACGCTTCTCGCCGCAGCAGGGACTGTCCTCGTCTCGAGCTATGTCGCCAACACCACACCGAGCGCCGGCTCCGAGCAGGCCGACAGAGGCGCAAGCGCCATCGAAGCGCGTTCGAAATCGCTGGCCGGGCGAGTGTCGTCGGGACCGGTCCGATCTAAAGGTGAGTCGACCACGGTAACCGAAACGATGAGCGACGGGGACCAACGAGAACATCGAATACGAGTCGGCCAACGGGACGTTTCGGGTCGGAGTGGCGGAGACTGCGGACGAAACCCGGTTCGAGATCGTCCCGTTCGCCGAATGGATGGCGATCGAATGCGCCGAAGCGGGAGCCAAGCGGGCCCGGGAGACGACTGTAGATCGACTCGGTACCGGCGGGTTCCACGCCAGTTCGGCGAACCTCCCGAAGAAATCGGAATCACTGGTCGTACTTCTCACGGTCGCCGACGATGGTGGGTGAACGGAACTGCCGATCCGGAGCCGGTAGCGCTCTGGCGACTCGTTCGCGTCGCGCCCCGATCGGTCGAAGCGACGATCTCGATCGACGGTGACAGTTATACGCGCACCGTTGCCGTGTTCGCAGAACCGGCGATCGACGCCGTGGCGGCCTGAGCGGATAGCGACCCGATAGTCGCTCGACCGACTCGACGACGGAACCTCGAACTCACTCCTCTAACTGTTCGAAGGTCGTCTCGGCCCATTGCACCGCATAATCCGGGCCGTACTCGCGATACGCTTCAGTGTCGAGCGCGCCGAAGGGCGTCGGTATCTCGACGTCGTGTTTGATTGCGCTACAGGCGAGTTCGGCCGCGTCGGCGAAGTCGGTCCGGCCGAGCGCAACGGCTTCGGGCAGGCCCGACAGCCTGGGTTCCAGTCGCTCGCCGGCGTCGCGCCAGGCCGCGTGTAAGTCGGGAGCCGATCCGTCCGACCCCTCTGATCTCTCCGACTCGTCCGACCTGCCGACCCCCTCCCACGCGGCGAACACCGGGCGGGTGTGAAGACCCACGTACGCCTCGTAGAGCGCAACGGCCAACTGATAGGTATCGGCGGGCGAGAGCGTCGTTGCCGCGTCGAGCGCTCGGTACGACTCGGCGAAGAAGGGCAGGAAGTTCTCCGGGACGTCGAGGCCGACCTGGACGAGCGCCTCGGCAACGAGGAAGGAAACGAACTCGGGCGGCGAGCCTTCGAGTCGTGGTTTTACTAAGATAGTCGGCGGGTCGGTCTGTGTAGTCCAGGCAACGCCGCCGTCGCCGGGCATGCTGACCGTGAAATCCTCGCCCGCGTACGCGAAGACTTGGTCGGGTGCCGACGGCGGGAGCCACCCGGTCGGGTAGGTAGCGGGTGACAGCGAGTCGACGAACAGACCGAGGGATTCCGCGACCGCGGCCGGAAGCGTCTCGAAGTCCCGTTCGGCGTCGAGCACGACCGTCCCGGGGGCCTGTGCCGCGCGGACGTCGGCGAGCACGCTCGGGAGGTCGCGCTTCGCGAACATCAGACGAGGACCTCGACGAAAACGAGCACCAATGCGAGCAGGCCCGCGATGGCGACCGTCGAGACGACGATCCGGGTCGCTTGACTCATGCTCACGAGTTTCCGGTGAACCCGCTTAAACCCGTTCGTTCACTGCTACAGTCCGGGTCGGCGGCCGGGCAACTGCCAGTGCGGCCCGGGATTGGGGGTTCGGGATCCGGAAGCCGGGATTGCGGTTCGGGGCTCAGGGTTCGGGATTCGGCCGGGCGGGTTTCTCGGGAATAGTCGGGGGCATTGCCGACGAGCGGAACGCCGGCGAGACAGCCAGCGGAGACGATTAATACTAGCAGGGCAGCGGTAGTAGACGGTCGTTTCATTCCCCGAGCCTATCGGGCGATCATGAACCGACTCGGTAAGTGCCTCGTGTAGGGTGAAATCGGGAATCGGTGGGAAGTTCAGTCCCGATCGGCCCGGCGACCGAGCCAGGTTTCGGGAGCTTCGATGGCGTAGCGGCCGTCCTCGCGCAGCGCGATGATGTACTCCTCGCGATTGTACAGCTCCATCAAGTTGAGCTCGTACTGGCCGGGCGCGACGATCCTGATGGACTCGAACTGATCGTTGAGCTCCTGGCGTAGTTCGTTGAGGTCGGGCCGATCCCCCGAGGGCGCAGCGGCGACACGGCCACCCTCCGCACCCGGCGGCGTCGGACCGTCCGTCTCGTCCGACCTCGATCCATCGGAGGGGAACTCCTCGGCGGCGACCACGTCTCGCCGGGCCTCGGCCTGCGCGCGGTCCTCGCTGCCGACGCCCGTCCTGTTGTCCGCGTTCCCCTGGTCGGTCCCGTCGGCCTCGTTAGCTCCGTTCCCCTCGTCGATCCCGTCCGTTTCGTCGGGCCCGTCGTCAGCGTCAGTCCCGTCGTCGATGTCGGTCTCCGTGCCGGCGTCGGAAGTCGTGTCGGCGTCGGGATCCGTGGTTTCGGTGGAACCGATGGGAGGGTCGGCCGCGTCGTCGGGTTCGCGTTCGCGGCCGGCCTCCGTTCCCGGCTCGCCTTCTGTCTCGTGGTTCTCGTTGGGGTCCGCACGCGGGGACTCGGAGCGCGGTGAAGGGGACGATGGATCGACCCGTACCCAGTCGCGGACGGCGGCGGTTGCCCGGGAGACCGGACCTCGTGGCGGCGGTCGTTCGGGGGGGTCGGTCGCTTCGGTGGCATGAGCCGCTCCGGAGGTATCGGTCGCTTCGGAAGTGTCGCTCGCCCCGACGGGTTCGGCCGATTCGACCGGAACCGGCTCGGGCGTGCTGTCGCCCCGTGCGGCCGACCCATCGGAGCGGCTGCCGTCGCCGCTCGTATTAGCGGCCTCGTCGTCCCGGAGCGCCCCTTCCGGGAGGAACTGAAAGGTGTTGCCGCCACAATCCGGACAGCCCGATAGCATCGCCTTCGAGCCGTCGGGAAAGACGTGACTGCACTCGGTACACTGGTGGGGCATGATACGTACTACCGCTACCGCCGGGTGATGAGGGCGCTGATAAGCGTCTCGTCCTTGTGTAGGGTCTGGATGCGATCGGCCGGCCCGATCACCGTGAGTTTCGCGCTCTCTTGCTTGCCCATGAGCCGACCGAGAAGTCCGCTACCCGCATCGGAACGGGGGTAGGTCTCGATCTCGATGCCGGTGAACTCCTCGGGGTTGATCTCGCTCATCGTCACCTCGATGAGTTTCGATTCCTCCTCCGGCGAGAGCCCCTCTTCGAGGATGACGATGTTGCCGTCGTGGACGCCGTCGAGGATCGTCCGAACCTTCTCCATGCTGGCGAGGTCGTCCATCCGCTCGCCGCTGATCAGGTCGATCTGGACGCCGTCGGCGTCGTCCCTGTCCTCTCCGTCCATGTCGGTGTTCGAGTTAGCCTTCGCCATTGTTCACCCGAAGTAGGCCGCGATCTTGTCGTAGACCTCGTCCATGTTGTCGCCGTGCAGTGCCGACAGCGGCACCGTCTCGTGTTGGGGAAAGGCGTTCTCGATGCGTTTGATGCTCGCTTCCTCCAAGTCGGTCTTGTTCGCGAAGATTAGTACTGGTATATCCCGCGACTCGATGATGCCGATGAGCATCGTATTGACCTGCGTGAAGGGATCGTCGGCGCTGTCGAGCACGTAGATCACGCCGTCGATGTCCTCGCGCAGCCAGTGCATGGCTTCGGCGACGCCCTCGGTGGCTTCCCGCGAGCGGCGAACGGCGTCGTCCTTTTCCATGTCGTGTTCCATGAACTCGGCGTAATCGACCTTCGTCGTGACCCCGGGGGTATCCACGACGTCGATCGTTACGGACTTCCCGTTGCGTTTGATCTCGACGTTTTCCTTCCGGCGGGCGCGCCGGGTCTCGTGGGGAACGTGGCTCTCGGGGCCGACGGCGTCCCCGGTCCAGTCCCGCGAGATACGATTGGCGAGCGTCGTCTTCCCGGCGTTCGGCGGCCCGTAGATTCCGATACGGCGCTGTTTCGGTCCCCCCGAAAACAACTGTGTGAGGCTTTTTTTGAGTCCTGTCAGCAGTCCCATCCTGTCCTCCCGCGCTCGCGGCGTCGGGCCGCGGCGGTTAGGCTACTACCCCCACCCCAGCTACTTAAGTTTATGTCAGACGCGGCCGGGACGGAGCCGAAGCGACCCTGGAACCGCCGATCGAGCCCGCGACTCGTTTCCCGCGAGACATTAGAGCAACGGCAGTCCGAGGACGAAACGGGAGGCGGACGGGAGAACGAAGGGGAAAGACCGGAGTAGACGGAGGAGAAGGGAAGGGATGAGAGAAGGGAGGCCGCCACTGGCAGGAAGGGAAGAAACGAGGGGACGGAGCGGGCGGATCGGAGGGAGAAAGCGAGGGGACGACGAAGGACGACGGGAAAGAACAACGATCACGAGAACGACGAGGAAAGAAGGGCGAGGAACGAACCCCCACCCCTTCGTTTCGAGTGGAACACGACTGCGAGCGAGCCACCTCTGCATCTCAGTAGCTGGATCATCCCAACAGAGATTAAACCTACTGTCGGCGATTTATACTATAATGGACCGCAGTGAGAAATAATGTCTATCTAAATACTACGGATTGGTACTGCAGAATAATTATTAAATCTTCCGAAGTCAGAAAACCCCTCAGCCCCTCCCCACCTTCGCACGGGATTCCACCTGAAACGAAGGGGTAGGGGTGTTGGATGACTATCGTTACCTTACCGTACCGTATGTTCACTCCCGCTCCACACATCGGCTTCCCCCTTCCTCCTCTCTCCTCCTCTGGTCTCGCTGACTCCGGGTCCGGACGTCCGCTCGAAGGACTGTCGGTATTCGGTCCTTCTCGTCTCGTCCGTTCGGAAACCGACGGAGCGAGCGAGCATCGACAGTCGACGCTCGAGCCAAGGCGACGGCGACGACTGACTTCCTCCTCGCTTTTCGGTCGTTCTTCGATCCGTCCTCTGCGTTCCCGCTGCTCTCACCGCTTCTCGGTAGTTCCCCATCAACCCGCCGATGACACTGTAGCACAAAGTTTAAGCACATTCCTACCCCTGGTTCCCCTGGATCGGGTGGATGTTTCGGGGAAGTCGGAACCATACGATCGGGCGGCCGAGGGCGTTCGTAACCGGGAAGACACCGTCCTTCGCTACGGTGCTCGGGTCCGGCCGCACGAACGGGGGCACACAGAACGGTAATGTCAGACGACAAAAACGCGTCCGAGGGTGATCAGACGGGAGACGGTCCCGAGCGCACACCCGCTGGATCGAACGCCGGGAACGACGGTCCGTTAGGAATCGACGAGACTGACGGGGCTAACGGGACCGACGAGATCAATGAATCCGACGGAACCGAGGTCGGTCCTCGGCGTCCGCCGGACGGACCAACCGGCCGATCGCCATCGTCCGCCCCTGCCGGCGAGCACGACGCCCAGCCGAAACCGAGCGGACGAACCCGGCCGTCCGACGACGACTCCGACGTCGACGACGACCCCAGTACTTATGAGGGGCTCAGGAACGGGGAAAGAGACATCGACGCCGTCTCGACCGACAACGCCGGTGGCGACCTCGCCGAGCGCGTCGAGAACGGTTCGCTCGCGTCCCTCGATTCGGTCGACGGCGTCGGCTCGGTCGACGATATCGACGACGAGGACATCGACCCGAAACCGGACGCGGCGGGGATCGATCCGTCGGGCGTCAACCCATCGGACGTCGATCCATCGACCGTCGGTGTATCGGACATCGACGTATCGGACGTCGATCTCGACGGGGATGCCGACCCCGCCGACCCGTCGGCGAACGGCTCCCGCGGGCTGTTCGACGACCTGCTCAGCGGCGAGCCGATCTTCGAGAACAAGGAGGTTCTCAGACCCTCTTACACCCCTCGGACGCTCCCCCACCGCGAGGACCAGATCAACAACACCGCTACCGTCCTCGTCGCCGCGCTGCGTGGGGAGACTCCCTCCAACATCCTCATCTACGGGAAGACCGGTACCGGAAAGACGGCGAGCGCGAAATACGTCAGCCAGGAGTTAGAGAGCACCTCCCGGAAGTACGACGTGCCCTGTACGGTCGAGTACATCAACTGCGAAGTGACCGACACCCAGTACCGCGTGCTCGCCCGCCTCGCGAACGTCTTTATCGAGCAGAACGTGGCGTACATCGACGCCCGCATCGATAGCTTGGAAACTCTCGCCGAGGAAGTCCGCGGGGGAACCGGGAACCTCGTCGAAACGGAGTTCGACTCGCCGTCGGCGATCGACGCCCGCATCGAAAAGTTGGACGACGACCGCGACTCCTTCGAACCCGCGCCAATGACCGGCTGGCCGACCGATCGAGTCTACTCGACGTTTTTCGAGGCTGTGGACTACCGCGAGCGCGTGGTCGTGATCATGCTCGACGAGATCGACAAGTTAGTGGAAAAATCCGGCGACGACACCCTGTACAATCTCTCGCGGATGAACTCCGGGCTCGATAACTCACGGGTATCGATCATGGGTATCTCGAACGATCTGAAGTTCACCGACTTCTTAGACCCTCGTGTCAAATCGTCCTTAGGGGAAGAGGAGATCGTCTTTCCCCCCTACGACGCGAACCAGTTGCGCGACATCCTCGCCCATCGCTCGGAGATCGCCTTCGTCGACCGTGTGCTCACCGACGAGGTCATCCCGCTGTGTGCGGCCTTCGCCGCCCAAGAACACGGCGACGCCCGGCGCGCGCTCGACTTGCTCCGGACGGCGGGCGAACTCGCCGAACGAAGCGGGGCCGATCGCGTCGGGGAGGCCCACGTCCGCCGCGCTCAGGAGAAGATCGAACTCGATCGCGTCGTCGAGGTCGTCCGGACCCTCCCTACGCAGTCGAAACTCGTGCTGTTTGCGATCATCTCGCTCGAAGACAGCGGCGTCCACAACATCACCACCGGCGAGGTCTACAACATCTACCGCCGGCTCTGTGACGAGGTCGACGCCGACGTGCTTACCCAGCGGCGGGTCACCGACCTCATCTCCGAACTCGACATGTTGGGCATCGTCAACGCCGTCGTCGTCTCGAAAGGGCGCTACGGCCGGACGAAGGAGATCAGCCTCTCGGTGCCCACGGACAAGACCGAACACGTCCTGCTCAACGATTCCCGGCTGTCCGATCTCCGCGAGGTCCAGCCGCTCGTCCAGTCCCGGTTCGAGGAGACGGAGTAACGCTTCGGATCACTTGGCGGAACGCACGCGTAAATTCCATATTCGTAACCGCCGAAGAGTGCTGGTACTCGAATGACAGCGGGCGACGAACACCGACTCTCCGACATCGAGTTCACGCTGACGTGCGACAACCTCGACCGGGAGGACACCCCTGACTACATGACACCCCGGTATTTCCGGGACGACATACTATATTTGCCGGATGGCATCATCCTCGAAGTATCGTTTCCCGATCGAGAAACGATTCCCATCGGCGCCTGTCTACGCTACCTCCTCATGTAGTACTCGCACGTAGTCGAAGAACGGTCCGGCGTGCTCATAACGAGTTGGGGTCGCGGTCAGATCACCCACCACGACGCCGAGACATCGCTTGACTTCCCTGGCTATGGTATCGAAACAGATGATCTGACGGTGACCGGACCTTGAAAAGAGGTAGAGCGAACACTCGAACGGTTAATTGCGGACGTGCTCGAAACGCTCTCGACGCTCGATGTCGACACGGCGGCCGAAGTCGAGACCGTATTCGCCAATATCCTCGGCGAGACCGATATCGACTCGTTCCAGCGAAACAGGTCACGGTGAACCACTGTACGCTCAACGGTTAGCTCGCTGCGTCCAGTCCCGGTTCGAAGAGATGAAGTGATCCGCTCCGTCGGCCGGGCTACTACCGGCCGAGCTTCACACTGCCGGTAGTCCCCGATCCGTCCGTTCTTTGAGCCGGTTAACCGGCCGGCGTTAGTGGGAAGGGATAATGGGAACCATCACCGGCGACTTCGCGGGGGAGACGGTCATCGTCACCGGCGGCAGCTCGGGCATCGGTCGCGCAGTGGCGCTCGCGTTCGGCGACGCGGGCGCGACCGTGATCAACGCCGACGTCAGGCCCGAGCCCAAGGACCTCGATGCCGAACAGCCGACCCACGAGGCGATCCGCGATCACGGTGGAAAGGCCGAGTATGTCGAGACCGACGTTAGCGACCCTGCCGAACTCGAATCGGTCGTCGCCGCCGCGCAGGAGAAGGGTGGCGTGGACGTGATGATCAACAACGCCGGCGTTCACGTGAGTCGGCGCTTCTGTGACGTTTCGCCCGCCGACTTCGAGCAGGTGCACGGCGTCAACGCCCGAGGGACCTTCTTCGGCACGCAGGCGGCCGCCGAGGATATGATTGCCCGGGACGACCTGGGCGTGATCGTGAACACGGCGTCAACGACCGCGATGCGCCCCGAGTTCGAACACTCGCACTACGCGGCGACGAAGGGCGCGATCCGGATGATCACGCGCAGCGCGGCGCTCGAACTCGCCGGCGAGGGAGTCAGGGTCAACAGCGTCGCGCCGGGCCCGATCGCGACCGAGATCACCGAGGGCTGGTCCGAGCGCGCCGCCGAATCGATCGGCTCGAACGGAAACGAGGATGAGGACGCGCCCGTGATGACATCCACACGTGCGGGTCAACCCGTGGACCTCGCGGGCCCGTACCTGTATCTCGCGAGCGAGCAAGCCGATTACGTGACCGGGGAGGAACTCCGGGTGGATGGCGGCGCGCGGCTCTCCTGATCGGCTCGGAGTTCGGCTTCGAGGTCGGGGGTCGAAGGCAGTGTTAATTTTACCAGTCAGGATCAAAACAGAGGGTCGGGCTGAACGGTTCGAAAGCCCCCGACGCGCTCGACTCGGGGGGCTCGCTGCGCGCGTTCGCTCGTTGCACTCGCTCACGTGTTTGCGTCGCCCGCCGTCGCCGAGCGGTCGGCCCCTTTCGGCCCCACCCACCGCGGCTGTACAGTAAGCAACTACGTAAATTGACACTCTAAGGTCGAACCCCCTTACCCGTTGAGTGCCGCCGCAACGCCCGCTTCGAAGCGCTCGGCGATCGTATCGACCTCCGACTCGGAGACGATCAGCGGTGGGAGGAAACGGATGGTCGCGCCCTCGCGGCCGCCGCGCTCAACGATCAGCCCGCGGTCGAAGCACTCGCGCTGGATCGCCATCGCGAGGTCGGCGTCCGGCGGGTGGCTGCCGTCGTCGTTCGCCGGCTGGCCGGCATCGACGATCTCAACGCCTAACATGAGCCCCCGGCCGCGAACGTCCGCGAGTTCCGGACGACCGTCCGCGCTTTCGTCGAGGCAGGAAGTGAGCCGCTCGCCGACCCGGGCGGCGTGGGCAGGCAGGTCGTGTTCGACGATATATTCGAGTGTCCCGCGTCCGGCGGCCACCCCGAGCTGGTGGCCTCGGAAAGTGCCCAAATGCGCTCCCGAAGCCCACTCGTCGTAGCGCTCGTGGTAGAGAAGCACCGAGAGGGGCACTCCGCCGCCGACCGCCTTCGAGAGACAGACGGCGTCGGGCACGATGCCCGCGTATTCGAACGCGTACATCGACCCCGTTCGGCCGACGCCTGCCTGGATCTCGTCAACGACGAGGGGGACGTCGTGTTCCCGAGTGATCCGGCGCATCTCTCGGAGCCACTCGTCGGGCGCGGGGATCGACCCGCCCTCGCCCTGTACCGGTTCGACGACCATCGCCGCCGGGTCTTCGACACCTGACAAAGGGTCTTCGAGTGCGGTCTCGACCTCGCGCGCGAGCGCGCGGTGTTCGGCCTCGCCGCCGATCCCTAATGGCGGGCGATACTCGTAGGGATAGGGCAGGTGGTGGACGTGGCCCAGCACCTCGACTTCCTCCCTCGGAGCTGTGTCGCCCATGAGTGCGAGTGACCCGGCGGTCATGCCGTGGTACGCCCCGCGGAAGGCGAGTACGTCCATTGCCGGTCGCAGTTCGCATGAGCTTCAGCGCGGCTTCGACCGCATCGGTGCCGGCGGGACTACAGAACTGGACGCGGGCGTTCTCGGCGAACTCCGGCGGGAAGGTCGCCAACAGCGTATCGAGAAACGCCTCGCGTTCGGGGGTGGTCAGGTCGAGGGTGTGTGTCGGGCGTTCGCGATCGAGCGTCTCCCGGACCGGCCCGACGACTGCGGGGTGGTTGTGCCCTAACGGGATCGACCCCGCGCCCGCGAGACAGTCGACGTACTCGTTTCCTTCGACGTCGATCAGCGTGACGCCCTCGGCGCGGTCGATCGCCATCGGGATGTATCGCGGATACGTGCGGGTGTTCGATTCGCGTTCGGCCTGTCGATCCAACAGCCGCTCGTTCGATCGCGACCGTTCCCCGTCTCGCTGTTTGCCGCGGTCTCTCTGTTCGGACATCGTTTGAGCTGATTCGATAGGTGCCGTTCGCCGGGCTTCGTCGGTTGTCGGTTCGTCGGTCGTCGATCGCCGCTGCAGCCTCACGTCGCCCGTGCCCGAAGCCGGTTCGTCGGCTCCACGGGGATGCAAGCACTAAAATGAAGTTCGGGCCCGAGCGGGTTAAGGGTGATACCTGCATACCGAAGCGGCCGTCGGTCTGGAACGCTCGGCTAATTCCGATACGGCCGTCTCCAGTCCGGCCGTCTCTCGATTCGGTCGTCCCTCGGTTCGTCTACTCGCGTCCGCGTGCCCGTGTGCTTCGGGCGCTCGCACTCGCAGGTATGAGAAGTACGGACGTCCGCCACGCTTCCAACCTTCCATCGGTCCGCCGTCTCAGGTTACCGGCCGGGTGTCCGTAGCTCCGACAGCGAGAACACCGGCACCGGCACCGATGCTGCCGCCGACGTTAGCGGCGACGACGGTAGCACCGGCGGCTTCGGAGACAGCGAGTCGGATCCACCCGAGCCACGGGATACGGAACTCCGCGGTGCCGATCACCCAGCTCGGTCGCACCGGTTCGGAGATCGCGCTCGCCTCCCCCACTTGGTCGTACTGGGGGTTCGCGTCGCCTTTCGTGACGAAGCCCGCGTGGGGGGCCGGACAGTTCGCGAGTTCCTCACAGTCGTCGGCCCCGGCGAGAAAGGCGGGGTTCGCCTCCTCGTACCAGTTCTCGCCGTCCTCGACCCAGAAGCGCGCCCGATGGATGATCGGTGTCTCCAGGCCGCTGCCGTCGGGCCGGTAGACGACGACGTCGCCGGGCTGACTGAATTTTCCGTAGTTAACCCGCTCGCCGACCTGTGTGGTGACTACGCCGGTTCCCTCGACGGCGGCGTCGGCCGCGAAGCGGTGTTCTTCCATGACGAACACGAGGTCGCCGGTCTTCATATGCGGGGTCATGCTCGGGCTTTCGACGGCGACCATCGGCGGCCAGATCCCGCTCACGCCGAACAGGACGAGGCCGACGAGCACTACCGCGCCCGCGCTCGTGAGGACGTCCCGGACGTACGCGGCGGTGCCCTCCTCGGTGGTCGCGAACCACCGTAGCCACGCGATCGGACCCGATCGGTCCTCGTCCGACCGGTCCTCGGGGGAACTCATCGGCGTTCCTATAGCGGGTTCGCGCTTGAACGTTCTGACTCGCTCCCCTTCCGTTCGCGTTTCACCAGCACGTTTTTGTCCGCCGGGTCCGAGGCATCACTGTGTCGCCCTCGCCGCTCGTGGAGGTCGTTACCGAACTCACGAGCCGGGGGTACAATGCCGATCGCGAGGCCGTGACCCTGCTCGCTCGGAGCGCCGACCCGGCCGACGCGATCTCCCGTGTGCTCGAATCGACCGCCGAGGACGTCCTGACACTTTCGGCCGACGATGTCCGTGCCGCTGTCGACACGACGCCCGATCGTCCGCACCCCTCAGCGGACGGAGCCAGTGTCGAACCCGCCGTCGAAACCGCGACCGACACCCCAACCGACGGTGAAACCGCCGCGGACGGTAGCGGAGCCGCGTCGATCGGCGACTCTGACGCCGCTCCGACCCCCGACGCTGCGTCGACCGCCGACGACACCACGTCTCTGGGGCCTGAGACGACCACGATCGGCCAGGTTGACCAGACCGAACCGACTAACCCCTCCGTTTCGGGTGGAGATATCGGAGCGTCAGACGCGCATCAGACGGGTTCTCCAGCGGAAACAAAGGGGTCGGGGTCCGGCGAGGCGGCGACCTCGCGCGGTCGCTCGCAGTCGCGGGCCGTCGCCGAGCGGTCGCTCGAAATCGGAAACGACATGACCGGTCGGAGCACGGGTACCGGCGAGTACACTGACTTCGTCCGGGTGTTTCGCGACCGCTACGAGCGCCTCTCGCGGCTGCTCCGCCCGCGGGTGAAACACCGGCCGGCAGAAGCCGTACGCTCGATGCCCGGCGGCGCGGAGGTCGCCCTGGTGGGGATGATCTCGGACATCCGGTCGACGAAAAACGGCCATCGGTTGGTCGAACTCGAGGACACTACCGGCACCTTCCCTTGTCTGTTCGTCACCGGCAAGGACGTGACGGAAGCGGTCGACGAACTGCTCTACGACGAGGTGGTCGCGATCGAGGGCACGCTGTCCGAGGACGCGGGGATCTGTTTCGTCGACGAACTGTACTTCCCGGACGTCCCCCGGACGCACAGCCCCTCGCGCGCCGACCGCCACGTCCGCGCAGCGCTGGTGAGCGACGTTCATGCCGGCAGCCAGGAGTTCCGCGGGGACGCCTGGAGCCGATTCGCCGATTGGTTGCACTCCGACGACGCAGAACGCGTCGAGTACCTGCTCATCGCGGGCGACATGGTAGAAGGGATCGGGGTGTACCCGGATCAAGACGAGGAACTCGACGTCGTCGACGTCTACGAGCAGTACGAACTGTTCGCAGAATATCTGAAAGAGGTACCCGGCGACATGGAGATCGTGATGATCCCCGGAAATCACGACGCCGTTCGCCTCGCCGAACCCCAGCCCGGGTTCACCGAAGAGCTCCGCTCTATTATGAACGCCCACGACGCGCGGATCGCATCGAACCCGTCGGTGGTTTCGATCGAAGGGGTCTCGGTGTTGATGTACCACGGAGTATCGCTCGACGAGGTGATCGCCGAACTCCCGAGCGAGAAAGCGAGCTACGACCACCCACATTGGGCGATGGCTCAGTTGCTAAAGAAACGCCATGTTGCACCCCAATATGGGGGCCATACCCGCCTCGCGCCCGAGTCGCGCGATTACCTCGTGATGGACGAGGTTCCGGACGTCTTTCACACCGGCCACGTCCACAAGTTAGGCTACGGCAAGTACCGAAACGTCCTGTCCGTGAACAGTGCGTGCTGGCAGGATCAAACGCCCTTCCAACAACGGGTGAACATCGACCCGGACGTGGGGTATGCGCCGATCATCGATCTCGATACGTTGGAGTTGACGATACAGAAATTCGCCTGAGAACTTTTTTGTGGCTCGGGTTGCGCTCACTGCGTTCGCGCACCGCTCGCCGCAAAAAACCTTCACTAAAAAGCCCGCTCACTCGTGCCTCCGGCACTCGTTCACGGAGAACCGCTTCCTTCAGTCGCTCGCGGATGCTGTGACTCGCAGCTTCGCGTAGGATTAATTTCTTGTTTGAGCGATTTGTTCACTGGTCATGGTCGAACTCATCTATCACACTGATGAGAGCCGTAGCGGGGGCCCAGTCCCCTTTCGACAAAGCGATTTGGGAACTCACCGCTGGTGAGGACGTTCTGCTCGCCTCTCCGTACATCAACTTGGACTACCTCGAATCAATCCTCGCGGACACCGCTTCCTGGCGCGTACTAACGGACATGGAGGCGTAGCTCGGCAGCGAGCGAAGCGAAACCCGCGCTCGAATCCGGGAGTTCGTCGCCCGACACCACGAAGACGTTCATGACGTTCGTGATCTCCATGCGAAAGCGATAGTGGCCGGTGACCGTGCGTTCGTGGGTTCTGCGAACTTCACTCGGAAGGGGCTCGCCGGTCGAGACGAACTTGCTGTCACGCTGGATGAACCTGAATTAGTCGATGAATTGCGTAGTTGGTTCGGCGAACTGTGGTCGATTAGTTCTCCGGCTGAACTTGACGACCTGGATGAGTTCATCAATACGCCGCCACCTACATCGGGTGGTACGAATCGTCAGCCAGCAGTATCTATTTCTTCGGATGCAACAGAAATCACGTCTGCACTCCTTGAAGATACAGATCAGAAATCAAAGACAGTTGAAACCGCTAACAGCGCACGTGAAAGGAATAGAGACGAACGAAACACACTTAGCACAGATGCACACGATCGGCTGATCAAGCGACTCGAACGAGCGCCAAATCGTGAGTGGGTCGAACGACATTTCGAGTTGATGCAAGAAATACTCAAGGTGACGGGCTTGACTGAAAACGATTTACAGCTTGTTACGTCTGTTCCGCCATCCGGCAGTGAAGTGCGAGCGATCGTCGGTAATCGGGTCGTCTTCGGTTTCGTGAACACGGCTGGAAACTGGACGCGATTCATTCTACCGGATGGGATGCAGCGCCTACCCGAACTACTCGAAGAATCGGCGCACAGTTTCCACTTCACTGGTGAAGAATTCTCTCTACACTTGCCTGCTTTTGTTGATGGGCTACAGCGTATAGAAGATCAAGTATTCAGGCGTGCGTGGCTACGAGCGACGCTTGCTGAGGTTGATCGCCGGGAGCAGTCCCCATATCGGAGCAGAAGCCATGAACCGATCGTATATTACACTGCGACTGATCCTACACTTCGTAGCGAAATCCTCGATGCAGCCTTTCCCGAATAGAGCGCTTTTATCGACCGAAGCGTTATTACTACCGCACACATCCGTGTACGCATGGGGACGAAGACCATCCGGCTCGACGACGAGGCGTACGAACGTCTCGCAAACCGGAAACGCGAGGGTGAGAGCTTCTCGGATGCGGTAAAGCGGATCGCGGGCGAGCGCTCGCTGCTCGAACTCGCCGGCATCCTCTCGGACGAGGAAGCCGAAACGATGCGTGAGACGATCACAGCCCGTCGAGATCGCTCGCGGGACCGTTCCGACGAGATCGCGACGCGCCTCGATGCGAACAAACGGTCGTGATCCTTGATACGGCGTTCGTCATCGACGTGATGAACGACGACGTGGGTGCTACCGAGGCCTACCGCGAGTTCGAGGCTGCTGGCCAGCAACAGTACCTCGCGTCGGTTACGGTTCTCGAACTGTACGAAGGTATCGCTCGCGCCGTCGATTCGGCGACCGAGCGCGAGCGGGTCACGGACGTCATCGCTACGAGACCCGTCCTTCCGGCCGATCGAACGGTGATGGCGAAAGCTGGCCGCATTAGTGGCGAATTGATCACCGAAGGCGCGGAGATCGACCGTGAGGACTGTGTCATCGCCGCGACTGCACTGATCGAAGCGGAGCCGGTAGTGACACGCAACGTCTCACACTTCGAACGTATCGATGGCCTCGATGTGCGACCGTACTGATCAGCACGACTCACATAGTTCGTTCGAGCAACGTCATCGCACACGTTTCATCCGTGGACGAACGAAACGTCAAACGAAGAATTCGGACCACAGGTTCAAGCGGTCTCTCACGCTACCATCGTCTATGGCACAGCAGATGCCCGGTATCGAGCGCGAGCGCGAGCGATCGAAACAGCGCTCGCTCGACAGCGGTGCGCGGACGCTCGCCGACCTTCGCGGTGACGAGGAAAGTGATCAGGGCGAAGAGGACGCCTGAAGTCGTGGCCATCCCGCTGGCTCGATGACCTGGCATTTCTCATCGACGAGGATACCGATGTCGCGGCCGCTAGTGCGCTTCGCACCCGCGGTTACGACGCCGTCACGATCGAAGAGGCGATGGACGAGAGAATGAAGCACCCCGATCGTCTGTCCCGGAGGCCGGTCCGATTCGCCCGTTTCCCGATCCGATCAGCCTTCGGTCGCCTCCCCCGTGGTTCCTTCCTCGGAGTTCGATCGTCGATCGGCCGCGAAGTCGGCGATGCCGCGTCCACCCCGCTCGACGCCGCTCCAGACCGTATCGCGGCCGAAGTACAGCATCTCGATCGCAAAGACGGCGATGGCGGTGATGATAACGGTGCCGAAGACGGCCGGTTCGTTCGTGTAAAAATGCCACACTAAGATCGGAAACGCCCCGAACGAGCCGACGAGGCCCACGAGCGGGGGCAGCGGGTTGACCGCCTCCCGGTCGCGTTCGGCGAACGCGAGCAGGCTCATCGATCCGAACACGACCATGAACATCAGCGAGCCGAAGGAGATAGTCCCGTCGAGCCGACCGACCACCGTGAGCACCGCCGTCAGGACGCCGAGGATGACCGTCGTGCGCGGCGGGGCACCGCCGACGTCCGTGTTACCGGTCCGGTCGGGCAACAACCCCGCGCGGATCATTCCCTTGGCGAAATGGGCCGACGAAAAAAGAGTCCCGAGAATGGCACTGCCGGTCGATAGCAGCGCCGACAGCGCAATAACGAAGAAGCCGGTCGGCCCGATGAACGTCTCGGCGGCGAAGGCCACCGCCACCTCGGGGTTGGCGACGATCCAGTCGATGCTGGCGTAACTGAACACCAGGATGGCGATCATCCCGTCGAGGAGGATCGTTACGAGGATCGACGCGTAGATCGCGATCGGAACGTTGCGCTCGGGATCCCGGATCGACTCCTGATCACAGACCAGAAGTTGCCACCCCTGAAAGGAGACGAATGAGATCGCCGTTGCGATCACGATCGGTACAGGCGTCGCCAGCTTCTCGAAGCCGAACTGGATCGGCGCGACCGGGTCGAACCCGAAGAGGCCGAAGCCGTAGGCGAACTCCCAGACCCCGAACCCGAGAATGACCGCGCTTTTCGTAGTGGCGAGGGCGGTCCCGACCCATCCGGTTACCTGCGTGCCAGCGACGACCAGTGCGGTGAACAGCCCGATCGCGAGCACCGAGATGACTGACTGTAGCGGGACCCCGAGAAACCCCTCGGCATCGAGCAAGCCGGCGCTGTGAAGCACTTCGACGGTGAACCCGCCGAAGGCAAAGGCGTACACCGCCATCGCGCCGATATAGCCGAACAACAGCGTCCAGCCGATCATCCCGGCTAGCGTCGAACGGCCGGTGAACGCTTCGATCTGCGTGACCGATCCGCCCTTCTTCCCGCTGATCCAGGCCGCGCCGGCCTGGAGAACGACCACGCCGAGCACCGCATAAACGCCGCCGATCATCCCGCCGACCGAGATCGACATCGCGCCGATGAGGCCGAGTTTGCTCTCCGCTTCGCTATCGCTCATCGTTCTTTCACCATGAGTTTCCACACGTCATCGGCGACGCTCGGTTCGGTGGCGACGATATAGCGTCGTCCCGGCTGGAGTTCCGTTTCCGGCCCGGCGATGTCCGTCCCGTCGGCACCGGAAACGACCTGACTGCCGCTCGGGAACAACACCTCGTCGAGCCGTTTGCCGGCGGCCGGCGCTCCCCGGTCGACTTCCACTTCGATGACGTCGAGGTTGCCGGTGGCGGCTCGGAGCGAGCGGATGTTCCGACCGAGGATCTCGTCGGCGGCGGCCTTCGCGCCGGCGGCTTCCGGGGAGACGACGCTGTCGGCGAGGTCGCCGCTCTCGCTCTCCCGGTCGGTCCGGGCGACCGTGCGGATACCGTCGGCTCGCTCCTCGATGGTCGTACAGAGACTCAGATTGGTGTCCGTATCGCCGGTCAGCGCAGCGAAGACGTCGGCCCGCTCGGGTTCGGTCCGTTCGAGGACGTCCGGATCGGTGGCATCGCCGTGGACGATCGTACCGAAACGGTCGTCGGCGAGGCGCTCACACCGGTCGGCGTCCCGTTCGATAACAGTGATCTCGTAGTCGTAGTCGCCGAGGATCTCAGCAGTGCGGCGGCTGACACGGCCCCCGCCCGCCAGGATGACGTACTGGTTCATTCGCGTGCATGGGCTGAGAATTTAGTTACTCGCGGGGACTGGCCGCCGCGACACCTTTTGCTGCCCATGGCGGGCAGGGGCCATTCGCTGGTAGTCGTACCTGAAGGCTTGTAATGCTTCGGCCGGCGTCGTCGACCCATCCGTCCGGCCTGCTCCATCGGATCGCCGGACGGTAGCAAGCGATCGACGTACACACTGCCGAACGCTTTCCCGCTGTCGAACCGAACGCCGACCCCCGATTACGCTTCGAAGACGAAGCTGCCGTCCCGTTGCACTACCTCGCCATCGAGTTCGATCCGCGAGTCGGAATTCATATCGACGATCATGTCGACGTGGGCGGCCGACTCGTTGCCCTCCCGGTTCTCGCCGACGTTCATGTCGTAGGCGTTGCCGACCGCTAAATGGACGGTATCGCCCATCTTCTCGTCGAAGAGCATATTATAGGTAAAGCGGTCGATCTGCCGGTTCATACCGATGCCAAGTTCGCCCAGCCGTCGTGCGCCATCGTCGGTCTCCAGGATTTCGGTCAGCAGTTCTCGATTCTTGCCGGCGTCGTGTTCGACGACTTTGCCGTCCTCGAAAACCAAGCGGGCGTTCGTGACCTCCCGGCCCTGGCGATAGACCGGCTTGTCGAAGTGGACCGCTCCCTCCACGGAGTCGGGCACCGGCGCGGTGAACACCTCGCCTCCAGGGAGGTTGTGTCGGGCGTCGTCGTTGACCGCGATCATCCCGTCGATCGACATCGAAACGTCAGTCCCCTCTCCCGAGACGATACGGACTTCCGAGGCGTCGTCGAGGCGTTCGGTCATGTTCGCCTGGAACTCGTACTGCTCGTCCCAGTCCAAGTTCACTGCGTCCCAGACGAAGTTCTCGTACTCCTCGGTGCTGACTTCCGCGAGTTGGGCGCTCGACGCGGTCGGGAACTGGGTGAGACACCACCGTTTCGACAGCGCGACTTCCTGTACTGGTTTCGTGACGCGTTGGCGGGCGGCGGTCGTCGCCGGTGGAACGTCCGCGGTCTCGGTGGCGTTTCGCGGCGCTCGGATCCTGATCAACACGTCCGAGGCCTCGTAGAGCGCTTTCGTGTGTTCGGGAGTCTCGAACCCCTCGGGATCGGCCGCGCGCATGAAGGCTCGGTCGGCCCGGTCGCTCTTGCCCAACTGAACCGGCGTTGCGCCCCGATCGCCGACGAGTTCGTGCAGCGCGACGACGAGGTCCTCGGCCGCTGCGGGCGCGCTGATAACCACCATGTCGCCGGCGTCGATCCCGGTGGAGTGATCGGCGATGACTCGGGCGTGCTC
>PXRY01000014.1 GCA_003022925.1 Halobacteriales archaeon QS_8_65_32
AAATCCGTCTCGAAGCCGTCGACGACGCCGGCAACACCGCCGTCGCGGTGACCCGGGACGCCCCTGACGAGTAAGCCGGCATGGTCCCTCGATCGCTGCCGTTCCGATCGCTCACGAGCTCGCGGACCGCTGTCCTACTGATCACCATCCTGTCAGCTCCCGGTTCGTCGATTCGCCGATTACCGACTCGATTCGATCCGACGAATAGAGAAAAATACTTAATCGAAAGGCTGTAATTAAAGTCTGCAGCCGGGATGACCGCCGACCGGTACGCATTTCGGTCGGCCCGCGTCCCGGTTCGTGGATCAGGTACCGATGACACCGAACGACACCGCTTCGATACCGAGTCGCCCTCGCCGTACGCAGCGACCGGCGATCCCCGGATGACCGTCGGCAGCGTCGGCGACGCTGGAACGGACGGAGCCGGTCGTCGGACGTTCGACGGGGCGGCGAGGCTGACGTCGATCCGCGATCGCGAAACCTCACCATCGCGTGTGACGGTCTTCGACCCGCGGCCGGCACGGCTCGACGAGGCCTGGATCGCAGTCGAGGCGGGCGCGGTCGTCTCCCTGCGCGCGATGCGGTGATCCCCTTCGCCGTCGACGGCTTCCCGACTTCTCGGCTTCCCGACCTCCCGATCTCCCGGCTTTCCGGGAGAGCGGGAGATCGGCACCGGCACTGGTATTAGCATCGGCATCGGTATCGGCGTCGGCATTGGCAACGGTAACGGCATCGGTATCGGCGTCCGTTCGCCCGCGCGGCGATCGGGCGATTATAGAGGCTCGCGGGCGTGTCGATACTATGGACCCGAGCGAACTACGAGCGGACATCCCTGCCCTTCGCGAGTGCATCTATTTGAACACGGGCGCGGCGAGTCCCAGCCCGGCGAGCGTGATCGAGGCCGTCGAGGCGTGTCTGGATCGCCACGAGCGCGTCGCGCCCGCGGGCGAGGGGATGTACCCGGCCGCCGACGCAGTCTTCGAGGAGGCGAGGGAGGCGGTTGCCGGGTTGCTCGGCGCTCACCCCGCCGAGATCGCGCTCACCGAGAGCACCGCCGACGGCATCTCGCAGGTCGCCGACGCGATCCCCTTCGAGGAGGGCGACATCGTCGTCCGAACCGACTGCGAACACCCTGCGGGCGTGCTCCCCTGGGAGCGGCTCCGTGATCTGTGCGGGATCGAGGTCAGGGAGGTTGCGACCGACCGCGGGCGGCTCGACCTCGACGATTTCGCCGACGCAGCGAGCGACGCCCGGCTCGTCTGTACGAGTTCACTGTCCTGGAATTACGGCACACGGCTCCCGATCGCCGAGATGACGGAGATCGCCCACGACGCCGGCGCGCAGGTGCTCGTCGACGCCGTCCAGTCGCCGGGACAAGTGGACGTAGACGTGAACGAGTGGAGGGCTGATTTCGTCGCCGGCGCGGGCCACAAGTGGCTCTGTGGCCCGTGGGGCGCGGGCTTTCTGTACGTCGCCGACGAGGTGACCGGAGGGCTCGAACCGGACCGCATCGGCTACCGAAGCGTCCGGGACCCGGGCGCGTCGGACTACGAACTGAACCCCGGCGCTGCCCGACTGGAGATCGGGACGACCTCGCCGCTGCCCTATGCCGGCTTGAGCGCGGCGATCGGGACGATCAAGTCGATCGGGCTCGGGGCGATCGAATCGCACATCGAGACGCTCACCGACCGGTGCAAGGATGGTCTCGGCGATCGGCTATTGAGTCCGCGAGCGTACGAGTCGGGGCTCGTCACCTTCGCGGCCGACGACCCCGACGAACTCGTCGCTACCCTCGACGAGGTGGGGATCAAGATCCGCTCGCTGCCCGACCCCGACGCTTGCAGAGCGTCGTTACACGCCTTCAACACCGTCGAGGACGTCGACGCGCTGTTAACTGCGTTGTAGCTCCTATAGCCCTCGCTCCTACCCCGGCGGCGGTACGTCGTGTCACTGCTCGCCGGACTATTGCCGCGCGCTCGCCGCGCGCCCGACCCCGACCCCTTTCGACTCCCGCCCGAGGTACGCTCCGTGGAGTTCGTCGCTCGGTCGAACACCACCGATCGTCCGGCGGGGAAGGTTTAACCCGCCGGTCGCGTATTCCGTGGCTATGGTACACTCGTTCGTCATGGTCAAGACCGCGACGGGAGGCATCGAGGCGGCGCTCGACGAGGTCACGGGACTCCCCGGCGTCGAGGAGGCACACGTCGTGGCGGGCGACTACGATATCATCGTCGAAGTCGAGGGCTCGGACGTCAAGGAGTCGATCCGGACGGTCTCGACGGACGTCAGGGAGATCGAGGGGATCGTCGATACCAAGACCTACATCGCGCTCGAATAGCCGGTCGGCCGGACTCGCGGCGGTTCGAGGGAGCCAACGGGAGCGAAGGCCGTGGCCGGCGGGCGCTTTCGACACGGCAAAGAGGGCACGGAGCGTAGAACGGCTATGGTCTCCGCGGTCGGTGCGATCGGCATCGTCGTGATCGTCGCCGTGAACACGGCGACAGCGGCGCTCGCGACGCGGTTCCTGCGCGTCCGCCTAGAAACCGACTGGGGGACGGCGCTGTACGTCGCATTGATCGTGCCCGTATGCGAACTCGCGCTCACGCTCGTGTTGAGCGGCGTCGTCGGTCTCGGGTCGAACCTCGGCGGGCCGGTCGCCGTGCTCGCCGCTGCGATACTCCTCCCGCTCGCGCTTGGGGTTGCGTTCGACTTCTTCTGGATGCCGGCACCCGACGAAGTCGAACTGCCCGATACCCTCTGAGACGCGAGCGGTCCGACTGTTTTTTTGCCCCGTCGGTCGCGGCCTTCCGCCGGTTGCGGCCTCTCGACCGTCGATCACTTCGTCCGATCAGCCGAGCAGGTCGTCGAGTCGCCGCTCGACCGCTTCGAAGACCTCCGGAGCCGGCCGGGTGGCGTCGACGCGAACGAACCGGCCAGGGTCGGCGGTGAGGAGCCGCTCGTAGTTCGCCTGCACATCGGCGAGGAAGCCGACCCGCTCGAACTTGTTCGCCCCGGCGCTTCGCTCCGCGCCCGTCTCGGGATCGACGTCGAAGTAGACGGTCAGATCCGGCTCGCGGGTCCAAGGGTCGTGAACCCCGATAACGTATTCGAGCGGACGGTCGATCACGCCGTCGAGCGACGCGGCCTGGTAGGCGTAGCGCGAATCGGCGTACCGATCGGAGATCACGACCTCGCCGCGGTCGAGCGCCGGCCGGATAGTTCGGGCGAGGTGGGCGGCGTGGTCGGCGGTATACAAAAAGAGTTCGGCGAGCGGGTCGGCCTCGGGGTCGGCGAGCGACCGGGAGACCGCCTCGCCGTACCACGAGTCGGTCGGCTCCCTGGTGAACGTCGTCGGGCGATCGAGCGCGTCCGACTCGCGGAGCGCTTCCCAAACGGTAGTCTTTCCGCTGCCGTCGATCCCTTCGAGCGTAACGAGCATTACGAACACGTTGGCCGGTTCGCCGTTAAATGCCTCGGGCTTGCGGGGCTCACGTACCGATCGCGACCCTACGACCGACCGGAGTCCGCAGTCCCGTCGAGGTCGGCGAACGGGTTCGAACCGCTGTGTTATCGTTGTCACGTCCCGCCGTTACCCGGAACTCGATACGCGAGCGAACCCGTCTCGCCGGCGACGAACGGTACATTTAGGTCGTCCTCGGGAGTGTTCGACGCCGTGAACGTACTAGTGACTGGCGGGGACGGGTTCGTCGGATCGTACCTCTGTGACGAGTTGGCGAGTCGCGGCCACGACGTAACGGCGCTATCGCGCGATTCCGACGGCTCGAACTTTTCCGAGGACGTCGCAACCGCGATGGGCGACGTCACCGCCTACGACTCGATCGAGGGTGCCTTCGAGGGCCAGGACATCGTCGTCAATCTCGTTGCGCTCTCGCCGCTGTTCCAGCCGAGCGGCGGCAACGACGAACACTTCGAGATCCACCTCGGAGGGACGGAAAACGCCGTCCGGGCCGCGAAAGAACACGGCGTGTCGAAGATACTCCAGATGAGCGCGCTCGGGGCCGATCCCGATGGCCCGACCGCCTACATCCGCTCGAAGGGCCAGGCCGAGGAGGTGGTTCGCGATTCGAGTCTCGACTGGGTGATCTTCCGGCCCTCGGTGGTCTTCGGCGACGGCGGGGAGTTCGTCTCCTTTACCGAACAGCTCACCCCACCGTTCGTCGCGCCGCTGCCCGGCGGCGGCAAGACCCGCTTCCAGCCGATTTGGGTCGCCGACCTCGCGCCGATGCTCGCCGACGCCGTAGAGGAGGACGATCACGTCGGCGAACTCTACGAGGTCGGCGGGCCTGAAGTACTCACCCTCGCGGATGTCGCCCGGATGGCCCAGCGCGCGAAAGGGCGCTCGGTCTCGATCGTCCCGGTGCCGATGGCGCTCGCGGAGATCGGCCTGTCGGCGGCCGGCCCGATTTCCTTCGTCCCCTTCAGCGCTGATCAGGCCCGTTCGCTCCAGATGGACAACACCGTGAGCGGGAACGATATCAGGGCGTTCGGTGTGGACGAGAGCGACCTGCAGACCCTCGGGGAGTACCTGGACGTTCGGTGATCGTCATCGGTAGTGGGTCACCTAGCAGCGTTCGGGGGGAAGAGCTGGTAAGACCGTTTGGGAAGCCCCCTCGTGCTCGGTCCGGCCGCGGCTCGTTGCGCGTGGTTCGAGACGGCGGAGCCATCTCGTCATCACGAGAGAGCGAAGCTCTCTCGAACGACTTCGCTCTCGTGAACGCCGGGGCCGGACCGAGCGGGAGGTCGGCGGAGCCGGCCTCCTACAACGTGGTCGTTCGAGAAACCGGAAGTCTCTCGTGATGTTGTCAGAACGCGAAGCGTTCTGACTGCGAGCGGGATCGGAGGTCCCGCACTGAACGAACGACGCCTCCGGCGTCTTTCGAACCACGGCTTCGCCGCCACGCGGTCGGCCCCTTCCAGTCCCACTCGGACTGGTTCCCGTCGATTCCCATCGACTAAAACACTGTGAGTGACGAAAGGCAAAAGGGGAAACTGGAGGAGAGCCAGTCGGCCGGCAGCGAGGCGGATCCGACCTCCGGCGTTGGTGCCCCGCTCAGGGCGCGTCGTCGGAGCGTTCGATGCCGACGCGACCGTCGGTAACGGCGGGTGAGAACCCCGCTTCCCGGAGCCACTGCTCGGCGCGGTTGTCGGCGTGCAACAGGACCTCGGGGAGGTCCGCGGCCTCGTCGATGTCGGTCACGAGCCGGAACGAGTCGACCGTTTCGACGCTCGCGCCGATCGCCCGCGCACGCGAGCGGTGATCGAGGTAGGAGGTCCCGTGGTAGTCGACGCGGAACTCGGGGTGACGCGAGAGCACGGCGTTGGTCCCCCCGCCGCGGCCCGGCACGAGGACCACGCCGCCGTCGGCGTCGAACAGTCGGGAGAGCGCCGCGGGCGTCGCGAGCGCGAGATCGGCCATCACTACGGCGATCGGCTCGTCCGGTTCGCCTGGTTCGCTCAGTTCGTCGAGGACCGCGTTGACCGCGGGCGTGAGCGCCCGATCGTCGACGGAGACCGGTACCGACGCGACGGGATCAGCAGGGGAGGAGCAGCCGAGCGGTGTCGTTGCGAGTACCTCAGGATCGTGGCCCGCTTCGAGTACCGCGTCGAGAACGTCGGCGAGCATCGCCTGCGAGAACGCGACTCGCTCGTCGGGAGCCAGCACCCCTGCCAGCCGGGTCTTCGGGCGATCGGCCGCGAACGGTACCACGACGCGCATGTCGTCACCTGGAAGCCGGACACGTAAGAAGCGACGTGAATCGAGTCGTAGGCTATCGAACCCGAACGGCACCATCCCTGACGACGAGGCGGTACCTAGCCAAGCAACGAAAACTACTGGAACCGTCTCGGGTGGGACTGGAAGGGGCCGACCGCGTGGCGGCAAAGCCGTGGTTCGAAAGACGCCGGAGGCGTCGTTCGTTCATTATGAGAGACCGGAGGTCTCTCGAACGACCACGTTATAGGAGGTCGGCTTCCGAAACGGTCCCGATAGCTCTCTTTCTCTAAAATCTGCTACATGAAATGCGGCTTTCCCCGCTCCCTCTCTTGGGCCCGCCCGTTCCTGCCCGTCTCCGATTGGACGGACCCGCCGACGACAGCCGAATGTGGGACGAATTTGGGACAATCGTTTTAATGACGGGCCGTCCATCTTCGTTTGCGTGAACACATCGGTTCGCGCAATCGGACCCGACGCCTCGCCTAACCCCCCACCTCCGCGACGGCGCTTGGGACCGACATTCCGGGGCGAGCCCCCTCGCCTGTCGGGCCGTGCCCCCGGTCCTCGTTTTCGACCCTCCACTTTTCCCCTCGGCTACGTCCTGCGATCCCACGACTCCCTGACACCAGTGGTGTTCGAGGCGGTATTCGAGAAACCGAGTCGCCGGGACCGTTTCGAGACTTCTCCGTGAGCACAGCCCATGGCCCACAGCCCGTGACTCACGATTCACGGCTCACGACCCACTACTTACGATCGACTGGTCTCACGCTGGGGGTCGAGGTCAGGGTCGGGATCGGCTCGGTCTCAGTTCTCCCGTTCGCGGCCGGCGTCCGCGGGGCGTTCGAGTTCGGTGATGCCGGTCTCGACGAGGCAGTTACGCAGCGCGCGACTGAGCCGCCGCGAGAAGGCCTGTCTGGAGATGCCGATGTGTTCGGCGAGTTCGGTCTTTGAGGCCCCGCGCGGCACATCGAAGTAGCCCTCGTCGAACGCGAGGGTGAGCGCCGCCTGTTGTTTGTCCGTCAGGCCGTAGCCCTCGACCGACTTCGGGTCGTGAGCGATCCGGCGGACGTCGAAGGCGACGCCCTCCTCGGTACACGCCGCCTGGAAGCGACTCAGCGCCTCGTGGTCGAGCGCCCGGAGGCGGAACGTCCAGGTATCGGTCTCGGCGTGGGCGAACGCCCGCTCGACGATGACGTCGCCGTCGGCGAGCGCGTCGACGAAGCCGTCGACCTCGTCGATCCATTCGATCCGGTACAGCGTCCGACCGGCCCCCTCGTCGAGCCGCTCGAAGGTGGCGATCTGCGGGTCGTCCCCGACCGCGCGCTCGAAGTCCTCGCGGTCGGCGGTCGTATCGGTGTCCACCCAACAGAACGGAACGAGCCGGCCGTCGACCGGGACGAACTGCGCTAGGTCGATTCGGGTGTCGGTACCCGAAGACGCCTTCCCGAGGGCGAAGTCGTCGGCGTTAACATCGATGAGCACGACGACCATCACTCCTCTCCCGTCCCCGTTCGCTCGGTTCCGTCGGTTCCATCGGTCGCTTCGTATTCTCCGGGGTCTTCGGCTCCGCCGGTACCGCCCGACGTGTCCGCCCTCGTCGGTTCCGTCCCTGTCGGTTTCGTTCCCGTCGGCTCGGTTGCGCTTTCGGTTTCGGCCGCGTCGTTTTCGGCGATGTCTAAGTCCTCTCGCTCGCGATCCAGACCCGCTGCGAGCAGCCGGCGGCCGATAACGGTGAGCCCGTTGCCGACGCTGTCGCTCCAGATCGCGCTCTCCTCGGAGCTGTGGGAACCGAGCGAACTGAGCAGTAGTTTGTTCCGATCGACCAACAGCAGACGACCAATGCGTTCGTCCTCCGCGTCGCTCTGTGGCTGGAGCCACTCCAGGCCGGACTCGAAGACCCGACCGTCGGGGACGGCGGCCCCGACTTCCTCGTGGGTCGCCGTCGAGAGCGCGCCGATGTACACCGTGACCCCGCGGTCGGTCGCCGCGCGCAGTCGGTCGAGCAGCCGGTCCGAAGTCACCTTCTCGCCGCCGCCGTCGAGCACGAGGACGATCTCCTCCTCGGCGCTGTCGACGAACCCGATCGCCCGGTTCGTGATCGCCCCCTCGCCGGTCGTCGACCAGACGTTCGCTCCGGTTTCTAACCCTTCCTCGCCGACCGGTTCGAGGTCGGTAAGGGCGTCGCGAAGGGTGTCGAACCGGTCGTCGAACTGGTTGCGAAGCAGCGTGACGGCCTCTTCGACCGGGATCGCGCGAAAGCGCTGGGGCGTCGAGTGCTGGATGTCGACCAGGCCATAGGACTGGAGCTGGTCGACGGCGTCGTACACCCGGGTCCGGGGGACATCGGCGATGTCGCTGACCTCCTTCGCCGTCCCCTGTGGAACCCGCGTCAACGCGGTGAAACACCGTGCTTCGTACTCCTTGAGTCCGAGTTCGCGCAAGATCACGGCCGGGTCGCGCTGTTCTGAATCAACCACTGAATTTTCCCCTTCCGTCGATCGCCGTCGTGCGACCGTTGGCAATACATATGCACCCAGCCGTATATGAGTGCGGGTTTGTAACTACGCCAGCAACGACACCCCTTCGTCGGTGTCACTCCTCGCCGTCAGTTCCTCTCTGCCGTCGTCGCCCCACTCAGTCGAACCCCGGCCGCGATCGTCCGGTTTCCCGTGTCGTGGCATTCACTCACACGATCACTGCCGCGACCCGATAGTTGACCCGAATCGTCACAAAAGACTGAATAGCCCGGCGAAGGTACCGACGTTGCACATGCAGCACAGGAACGTCCGACAGGGGAATCGCCGACCGACGCGCGCCCGCCTATCGTCCCGACCGGTGACACTCGCAGGGAGGATCGGACGAACGGTCCCCGTTTCGCGTCGCCGCGTCCGGACGCCGGCCGTCGAGGCTAACGCGCCGGGTATCGGGGTCCGTACTGACCGGTTCTCGCCGCCGCCAAGTACGGATACGGACATGGACACGGGCACGAGTACGGGTGATCGGCACGGATGAGCGCCGACGTCCCCGAGGACATCGGCTCCGAGGCGATCGAGCGCCTCCAGAAGCTCGGCCTCACCGAATACAACGCTCGCATCTACGTTGCGCTGCTCCGGCTCGGCTCGGGTACCGCTCGCGAGATCGCAGAAACCACGAGCGTCCCCCGGACACGGGTCTACGACGGCGTCGAGACCTTGGAGGAACGCGGCTTCGTCGACGTAGGCCACGCCTCGCCCAAGGTCTTTCGACCCGTCTCCCGGGAGACGGTCGTCGGCCAGTTCCAGGCGGAGTACGACGAGACCCTCCGGGACCTCTCCGAGGAGCTATCGACGCTCGAACCGGCCGACCCGCGCCACGAACAGACCGGCGTGTGGACGGTCAGCAACAGTAAGGCGGTCACCGACCGCGTGCTCGAATTCGTCGAGGAAGCCGGGGAGGAGGTCGTCTACATGTCGGTCGAGGAGCTGTTGACCGACGGCATAATCGACGCGCTCGCGGCGGCGAACGAGGGAGGTGCGGCGATCCAGATAGCGGGCGTCTCGCCGGCGACCCGCGATCGGATCGAAACCGCGATCCCGGCGGCCGAGACCTTCGAGACGCTCTGGGAGTGGTCCGATACGACCGCCGGCCGCCTGCTCATGGTCGATCGCGACACGATCCTGATCAGCGTGCTCACCAACGACGACGTCCCCGAGGAGACCGCGATCTGGGGGTCCGGCAGCTACAACAGCCTCGTCGTCGTTCTGAAGGCGGTGTTCACCTGGCGAATCAACCACGCCCATCGCTTCGAGGACAGCGGTAGCGTGACCGACGACGCCGATGGGAGTTCGTCGCCGCCGGAAGCGTGAGCCGACGGTGGTTCACTCGAATTCTCACAAACGACTTTACGGTTGCCGATGTAATCGTCACGTATGGAGTCGACGTTCTACAACCACTGTACCGAGTGCAAGTGGGCCGCCGACAAGAACGACCATATGACGACCGAACTCGCCGAACGAGCGATCGAACACGCGATCGAGACCGGCCATGATATCGAGAGCGAGGCGGGCGACTCGCTCGGCGATCGATCCGGTGATCCGTGAGGTCGGCGGGACGGGTTCGTTCGTCGTGCTGTACTGCCGCGAATGTGACTGGGACATCGCTGCTCGAAGTCACACGCAGCGGGGCCTCGACGCACTCGTCGTCGAACACGAACTGCTCACCGACCACGAGATCGCGAGCGTATGGATCGATCGGGACGGCGGCCAGGATCGAGACCGCCGACTCCGGGTCTCGACCGCGTTCTGGCCGCGACTCCCCGAGAGTTCGACTGGCGACGCTCCCGCTTCCGGACGGTAGCGGTCGGTCG
>PXRY01000015.1 GCA_003022925.1 Halobacteriales archaeon QS_8_65_32
GGAGACCGCTGTACGGAACGGCTACGAGAGTGCGAGGGATGCGATTCGAACGCATGAACACCTACGTGAGCGGGTCTTAAGCCCGCCGCCTTTGACCTGGCTCGGCCACCCTCGCGCGGGTGAACTAAGTGCCTTCGGCGAAAAGTCCGTTTCGGTCCTGCCGGATCGTCTCGGTTCGTATCCGATCGACAGCCGTTCTCGCGTTCGTCGAGTCGAAACCGCAAACCGCCCGCGAGATCACCGTCTCGTGCTACCGGCTCCTCGCCGGTAGCATCGACGTACGCGATTGCTCGCCGAACAACCGTTTCAGGTGGGACTGGAGGGGGTCGACCGCGTGGCGGCTTCGGCGTGGTTCGAACGACGCCTCCGGCGTCTTTCATTCCAGTGCGGGACCGCCGGTCCCGCTCGCAGTTCGAACGCTTCGCGTTCCTGCCACATCTGCTCGCGGGCGAAGCCCGCTCACGGGTCGTTCTTCCCCGTTCGCTTTCGAGGTGCTCGCGGTCGCTCGCGCCTCGCTGTTCGCAGGTTCGTGGGACTCAGTGAGTCCCACGCTTATCGCCAGAGACCGAAGATCTCTCGATCGACTACATTGTAGGAGGTCGACTCCGCCGACCCCCCGCTCGGCGAGCGAGACCCCCAAGCACGCCGACGGCGCGCGCGGCGTGGTTCGCAGCCGGGGCGATTTCGAGGGAATCGCTCGCAGCCGGGCAGCAGAACTGCCCCCAGAGCCGAGCGTGTCGGGGGCTTCCTAAACGGTCCCAGCGGCTCGTTCCCGGAGACAGCTAAAGTAAACGTGACGCCGATCCGGCGACGGGAACGGCGTTCGCGGTCCGACGGTCGCCTCCCGGTCGGCGATCCGTTGCCACCGATGCCATCGATATCATCGATGCCGCCGGCGCCACCGGAGTCGAAGCGGCGATGCGTTTACCAAAATAGTCACGGGAACCGTCGATTATTTACTGACCAGTCCCGTACGGCGGCTGGAGGTTTCGACGAGAACGTATCACCGTTCGATCCAAACGAGGCGGCGATCGAGACGTGGATCGAGAGCACCGACGGGTTCGACCGCGTTGAGCGGGTCGTACGCCGAACACGCGAGCCACGATCGACCGCCGAGATCGCCGACGCCGCACACGTCAGCGAGTCCACGGCTCGGAAGCACCTCGGACGGCTCGCCGACCTCGGCCTCACGCTCGAACGACGGGACGGACGGGTAACTCGTTACGAGCGCGACGAGGACCACTACCTGCTCGAACGCATTCAGGAGCTACAACGTACACAGACGCGCGCGGCACTCGTCGAGTCGATCGAGGAAATGCGAGCCGAGATCGACGCCTATCGCCGGGAACACGGCGTCGAGTCGCCCGAGGACCTCGCGATTGCCGACGAACCGGCGGACGGATCGGCCGACCCCTGGGGAGACGTAAGCGAATGGCTGACGACGCGCGAACAGCTCGCGATCTCCCGAACGGCGCTCGCGTACAAGCGCGCCAGTGCCCTGGCGGACGCCTGACTGTGGCGTCGAACCGGGACGACGGCGATGGCAACGAGCACGAGACGTTCGGCCCGATCGATCCGGGCACACTGTATCGGATTCGGAAGACGTTCGTCCGACACGAACCGCTCGTCGAGTCCGCAGAGATCGACTCTCCGGCACGACCGACGGCGCTCTCGATAGCCCTCAGTGCGGGGTTCGATGCACCGAGGCGGTTCGATGTCCGGTGGAGCCGTTATGAGTGCTACGGGTTTCACTACGAGGAACTGGCCGACGGTCCGGCCTTTCGCTTCGACCGCCATCCGAATCCTCACTTCCCGGAGAAACAGTTCCATCCGCCCCCCACGGCGTCGCGAGACGCAGCCGAGCCGTCGTGCATCGCGGTTACGCTTCCTAACCTGGTCACGCTCGCCGTGGTCGAAGCGTGGCGTCACGCACTCGACGGCGCGGACGTCTCGCTCGTGAACCGTCTCGACGACCCGCCGTAATTCGATGGCTCGACCGCGCGGGTCGGACCGGTCCCGATCGGACTGCGACCGTCCCGAGCGCGACTACTCAACGTACCGGCGCTCGATTTCGCGCCGGAGGTCCCGGCGAACCAAGGCCTCGCCCCGACCCATTGCCCGCGGGGACTCGTCGGTGTAGTCGATCTCGATCACAGGCAGGGGAGTGCCGCGCGTACCGAGGATTTCGTCGGGGTCGAGGCGCACGTTAAAACAGAAAGCATCGCGGTACTCACTCATCCGTTCGGAAAACGGGAAGTTCGCCCGCACCAGTTCGATCGCTTCCTCGCGCGAGAGCGCGTTCGTGACCGCGGGCTAGAAGTCGTCCTCGGGGGCCTCGAGTACCGGCGCGACGGTCTCGGCCGCCGTCCGGTAGCGCGCGAAGCGACGGCGGCCGCGACCGCCTCGCGGGTCTCCTCGGACGCACCGGGGTCGAGTTCCGTGTAGTAGACGTCGGCGTCGAGCAGTGCCTCCCAGTAGGTTTCGATCGGTTCCTCGTTCGCCGCGGCTTCATACATCGCCGACACCTGCCGGCGGGCGTCGCTGCGGTAGCGCTCGACTTCCAGCCGGACGACGTAGCGATCGACCAGTTCGTTTCGTTTCACGAGTCGGTCGACGACGACACCGGCCGGTCCCGACGGACGACCCTGTCGGAGCGCCCGCAGAGCGTCGAACTCCTCGCGAACGGCGTCGACGATGTCGTCGACCACGTGATAGAGCGCGCTTTCGACGGCCGCGACGGTCATCGCGACTCCGGGCGCGCGAAGCGACAGCCGCCCTGTCCGACGGCCCGGGTGGCCCGAACAGCCCGGCTGCCCCGACCGACCCGGCCGGCCCGGACGATCCGGCCGTCGTCGGCCGCCGGTCGGTCGGCTGCCGATCGATCGGCTGCCGGGGCACTTACCATGCGGCGTCCAACACCTCGTCGATCTCCTCGCGGGTCGGGTCGAGGCCCTGTGGCCCGTTGGCGAGAAACGAGTCGTTCACGACGACGCCGGCTACCCCAGAGAGGTTCTCGCGTTCGAGTTCGTCCACGTCGCGCAACCGGGCGGGGAGGTTTAGGCCATCGCGGACCTCCTCGACCGCACTCACGACGCCGGTGGCGGGGTCGTCCCCGCTCACTGCGCCGGCGTCGAGCGCCGCGGCGAGAACCTCACGGCGGCCGTCGACCCGGTCGAACAGATAGTCGAGCACCGGAGGGGCCATCACGGCGTGGGCAACGCCCTGCTGGACGCCTTCGGCGCGTAAGCCGTGGCCGAACGCGTGGATCACCGAGAGCAGCCCGTTCCCACGGGTCGCCCGCCCGTGCTGCACGCAGACGATCCCGGCGACGATCCGATCCATCACGGCCGGCTCTTCGCCCGCCGCCGCCTCGTCCAATCGGGGCAAGGCGGGCGCGAGCAACGAGAGCCCGCGCAGCGCGGGCGCGTCGGTGAGGGGGTTGGCGTGGCGCGAGTACGGTAGTTCGATCCCCTTGTCGAAGCCGTTCATCGCCGATCCGGCCAGGACCCCCACCGGGACGGTCTCGAACAGGTCGGGATCGTACACCAACCCGTCGGGCATCAACGCCGGATCGCCGTAGCCCGCGGTGACGGTCTCGCCTCCGTCACCGCCGTTGCTACTGGCGTCGCTGTTGCTGCCGTAGAACGTCACCGAGCCAACGGTCGAGAGGTCCGCGCCCGCGAGCGTCGTCGGCACTGCGAGCACGGGCAGGGAGGCGTCACCGACCGGCAGCGCGCCGGCTTCGACGACCCGGGCGCGTACGTCGTCGTAATCGTCGTCGCTCTCCTCGTCGTACAGCGCACACATCGCACGGGCGACGTCTAAGCTGCTACCGCCGCCGACGGCCACGAGTGCGTCGGCCTCGATCTCCCGGACTGTATCGAGCCCGTCGAAGGCCTCCCGGGCGTGCTTCGCGGCCGTCGTCCCGTCGAAGGTCCCGGCGAGCGCGTCGCCTAAGCTCTCGGCAATCGGGCTCATGGTATTTGCGTTCGCCCCGACGTTCGAGCCACAGATGACCAGCGCGCGTTCGGCGTCGTGTTCGGCGAGCATCGATCGCAGGTTCGCGACCGCGCCGCGACCGAAGGCGATCCGGCCGGCGACGCTCTCGTACTCGAACGGGTCGATCGGAGGTCCGAAATCCATACCGAACGCACGATCGAGCGCCGGATAACCGTTCGGCCGCGCTAGAATATTGTTCTCGATCTATCGATTGTGAAGACGCGAAAGGGGTACAGAGCGGGTTGAAAGCCCCCGACGCGCTCGGCTCCGCCGACCTCGGAGTCCGCGGTCGTTCGAGAGAGCGGAGTTCTCTCGTGATGAACGAAAGACGCCTCCGGCGTCTTTCGAACCACGGCGAAGCCGCCACGCGGTCGGCCCCTTTCAGTCCCTCCCCGGCGGATTCTGTTGGTCCTCGTCGCGCAACTGAATACTGCTTCTCGAACCACATCCTAAAAGAGGTCTACGACGCAGAACTCACAACCGTAGGAGAGCTAACTGACGAGTAGATCGAAGACGAAGCGACAGGAAAGCCGCGACCAGCCGATTACTCCGTCGTCGCTTCGATCTCGCGTTCGACGTACCAGGTCGTCGCGCTCGTATAGGACCAGGGTTCGATCCGAAGGTCCTCAACCGAATCGCAGAGCCGTGGCATCAACGCGCCGATCTCCTTCGCCGAGAGGCCGACCTCCTCAGCGACGTACCGGCTCTTGAAGTAAAACGCCCCGTCGCCGGCCCGACGTCTGAGAAAGCGTTCCAACTGCCGCCGCTTGGTTTCGGTTTCGGTGTCGGTGTCGGCCATGGTGCTACCCTGCGAGTCGAGCTCGCCGGTCGGGGCTTCGGCCACCGGTGATTATTTATTCGCGACCTACCGCCCGGAACGGGGCGGTACTGGCCGCCTACTGCCCGTATCGGTCGAGTCTCGATCACTGGTTTCGACGGCGAGCCACCGACACACCGGGGTTCGGGTTCTCGATGGCTCGAACGCTCCGTTTCAGCGTTCGACGTCGGCTCCGAGGCCGCCGAGTTCGTCGAAGAAACTCGGAAACGAGACGTCGACGTGTTCGGCGTCGGAGATTGTCGTCTCGCCGGTCGCGGCGAGCCCACAGACCGACAGCGCCATGACGATCCGGTGGTCGGCGTACCCCGAAACGCGCGCTCCCCGGAGGTCAGAATCGCCGCCGTCGATGGCGAGCGTGTCGGGCTCTTCGGTCACGGACGCGCCGAGCGTCCGTAGCTCGGCGGCCATCGCCGCGACCCTGTCGGTTTCCTTGTACCGGACGTGCTCGCAGTTCGTGAGCCGCGTCTCGCCGTCGGCTGCGGCGCCGAGCATCGCAATCGTCGGCAACAGATCGGGTGTGTTCCCGACATCCGCCGTGACGCCCGACAGTTCGCTTTTCACGACCGTGACGACACCCGCCTCCCGGTCCCGGGTGATCGTTGCGCCCATTCGGTTAAGCACGTCGATGATCGCGCTGTCGCCCTGTGCGCTCGGGTAGATCCCCCGAACGGTGAGCTCTTGGCCCTCCTCGGCGGCGAGCGCGCCGGCTGCGAGCAGGTACGACGCCGAGGAGAGATCGCCGGGCACCGTGTACGCCCCGCCTTCCGGCCGGTAGGTTTGCTTGCCCGGAACCGCGAATCCCCGTTCGGTGCGCTCGGTCGTAACGCCGAAATCCCTCAGGACCTCGCGGGTGATCTCGACGTACGGCGCGGATTTCAGCTCCGTCGCCAGTTCGATCTCGATGCCCTCCCCGGTGGCTGCGCCGGCGGCGAGCAGCGCCGAGACGAACTGCGAGGAGACGTCGCCGGGGATCGAGACTCTTCCTCCAGAAATCGGTTCGGGCCGGGAGGCCGTCCCCTGATAGCCGCCGGGAGCGGTGTTTGTCCCGCCGACGACGAGCGGTGCCTGGCCGTTGGCCCGCGTGCTCTCCGCGCGCCCGCCGAGGTCGCCGATTGCGTTCAGCAGCGGGCCGTGCGGGCGAGCGCGCAGCGAGTCGTCGCCGGTGAGGACCACCAATCCCGGGCAGAGCGCGGCGGTCGCCGTGACGAAGCGCATCGTCGTTCCGCTATTTCGGCAGTCGAGGACGTCCTCGGGCACGCCGGGTGTTCCGCCGAACCCGGCGACGACGAGCGCCGACGGCCCGCCATCACCGCCATCGCCGCCATCGCCGCTGTCGTCGCCACCGCCGACAGTTGTGTCACCATCGACGCCGTCCTCGGCGGCTTCTCGGCGCTCGACTCGGCCGCCGAAGGCCCTCACGGCGCGCGCTGTCGCGCGCGTGTCGGCGCTCCACAACGGGTTTCGCACGACGGTCGCCTCGGGCCCGTAGCCCGCCGCGAGGATCGCCCGGTGGGTGTAGCTCTTCGACGGCGGGGCGCGGACGGAACCCGAAACGTCCGATCGCGAGACGGTGATCTCCATACCGGCTTCAGGACGAGAACCCGTATGTGTATACCGACGTCCGACGGTGAATGGAGCCGATGTCATTGTAGACCTGTCGCTCGACCTGATCCCTCGGTTTCTCGATCCGTCGATGCGTCGCCTCGATCGGGACTCAGGATTCGGGGCGAGCGCCGAGCGTTAGCTCCACCTGCTGACGGTCGCCGTTCCGGCGGATCACGAGCGTCACCGTATCGCCGGGACTGGTCTCTAGTTCGAGATACGAGGACAGCGCCTCCCGGGAGTTCACCTGGGTGCCGTCAACGGCCAACAGGACGTCGCCGGCCCTGAGGGTACCGTTCGCGGGCGTTCCAGACAGCACGTCCCGAACGAACAGGCCCCGAGTGTTTCGCAGGTTCTCGTTTCGCGCGAGTTCCGTGGTCACCGGTACGAGTGAAACGCCCATGTAGGGGTGTTCGTAGTCGCCCTCGGCGATCAGTGCCGAGACCACCTTCTCGACGTACGGCGCGGAGATCGCAAACGCGATGTTCTCGCCGCCGCCGGAGTTGACGACGCCAGCGACCATACCCTCTAAGTTCACGAGCGGCCCGCCGGAGTTGCCGGGGTTGACCGGCGCGTCGGTCTGGATGCCGTTCGGAATACGGGCGTTCTGCCCGATGGGGCTCGGGATCGATCGATCGACCGCGCTGACGATCCCCGAGGTGATCGTGCCGTCGAGCCCGAAGGGGTTGCCGATCGCTGCGACCTGCGTCCCGACGGCCGGTTCCTCGTCTACGAGCGAGAGCGGGGACGCGTACTCCGGTCGCTGCTCGATCCGTACGGCGGCCAGATCAGCACGGAGATCCCGGCCGACGACCCGACCCGTCCGGTTCGCCCCGCGGTAGAAGGCGACTTCGACGCGGTCGGCGTCGCCGACGACGTGGGCGTTCGTCACTACGTGGTTCGAGTCGTAGACGAACCCCGAGCCCTGGCCGCCGCTTTGACCCCGGGGCGTGTCCGCGGCGGTAACCCGGACCGAGACCACCGACCCGATCGTCTCGCGGTAGACCTGCGTGTAGACGCTCTCGCTTTCGGCTTCGGTTCCGGTCTCGGTGTCCGCTTGGCTCGCATCGTTCGAACCGGACCCCGTGCTCGTGGCGTCGCCCGATGCGGTCGTGCTCGAAGCGGTCGTGCCCGTCGCCGTTGCGCTCGCCTGCTGGGCTTGCTCGGTGGTTCCGCCGGCCGAGTCCGGGTCGCCGGTGGCGCTACAGCCGGCGAGCCCGGCGGTCGCGGCCGCGGCGAGCCCCAGACAGCGACGGCGCGTGAGCCGTTCCATACCGGATAATTATGCGGGCAGATATAAGCGACTTCGGGCTGCGGACTGAGTAGTGTTCGATCGAAAATTCCTCGAAAGAGCCACGACATCTTGGAAGCCCCCGGGCGCTCAACTCGGGGGGCTCGCTGTCGTTCAAAAGACGCTTCGTGTCTTTTGTGATGTGATGGGAACTCCTCGAGTTCCGATTTACTCACGAGAACGGAGTTCTCGTGAATGTGGCAAAAACGCGGAGCGTTTTTGCTGCAAGCGGGGAATCGAAGATTTCCCGCAATGAGCGTGGGACCTCCGGTCCCACGGACCATGCGAGCGGGCTTCGCCCGCGAGCAGATGACGAGAGAGCTCCGCTCTCTCGAACCACGCTCCTCGTCTCACTCACTCCGTTCGTTCGACTGCGGTGCTTACATCGTAGTTCAAGAGAGCGAAGCTCTCTTGGTATCACGAAACGGCGAAGCCGTTTCGAACGATCTCGTTCCCCGAGCGCCCGGCCCCTTCCAATCCCACCCAGAATAGTTTCTATCAGTCTCCGTCGCTCGATCGGACACCGCCATGGATCGTCGGTCGGTGCTGTCGGGAATTGGTCGGCCCCGAGCGCGACGCGCTGCCGGAAAAATCGGCCCGCGGAGCGGACGGGTCCGGTCGGTGGCGAACCGTTTTGCCGCGGGCGGTCCACGAATTGGTATGCCCGATACGTCCGATACGCCCGCCGACGAACCCGACATCTCGGGGCTCGCCGACGTGCTCGCAAGCGAGGGAGCCGACGGCTACCTGATAGACGCCGCGTCCGACGACTCGGACCAACGCTACCTTTCGGGGTTCGACGCGCCCGACCCGTTCGTCTCGCTGTTCGCCGAGAACGGGGTGCACCTGCTGGTCCCCGCGCTCGAATACGGCCGGGCGCGAACCGAGAGCCGCGCAGCGACGGTTTCGCGGCTCGCGGACTTCGACTACCGGGCCAAACGCGACGAGTACGACCCCGAGGCGGCCCGCCACCGCGTGGTCGCCGACTTCCTCGCTGCCCACGACGTCTCGTCGATTGCCGTTCCGCCCCGCTTCCCGGTCGGGACCGCCGACGGCCTGCGCGATCTCGGCGTCTCGGTGCGCGCCGAAGGCGACGGCGCGATCGCCGAACTGCGCGCGACGAAGACCGCCAGGGAGATCGAGGCGATCCGAGTCGCCCAGCGCGCGAACGAACGGGCAATGGCTGCCGGCGAAGACCTGCTCGCCGCGGCGACGGTTGCCGACGACGGGGAGGACACTGGCGAGGATGACGGAGACAGCGGAGGCGGCGAGAACGACAATAACGACGGGGACGGCGTGCTCTACTACGATGGGGAGGCGCTCACCGCAGAACGCGTGAAACGCGAGATCGAGGTCACCTTGCTCGAAGCGGACCACACGCTCGACGAGACGATCGTCGCCTGCGGCACGGACGCCGCCGATCCCCACAATCGAGGCAGCGGCCCGCTCCGGGCGAACGAGGCGATCATCGTCGACATCTTCCCGCGCGGGAAGGCCTCGAAGTACCACGCCGACATGACCCGGACCTTTTGTGTCGGCGAGCCGAGCCCCGAGGTTTCCCGCCGCTACGAACTCACGAGCGAGGCCCTCAACGCCGGGCTCGACGCGATTTCGGCAGGGACGACGGGCGAAGCGGTTCACGACGCGGTGTGTGACGTCTACGAGGAGGCGGGCTACGCGACTCTCCGGAGCGACGACCGGACGGAGACGGGCTTCATCCACTCGACGGGCCACAGCGTCGGCTTGGATGTCCACGAACTCCCCCAACTCGCGTCGGGCGGCGAGGAGTTAGAAGCCGGCAACGTCGTCACCGTCGAACCAGGCTTATACGATCCGGACATAGGTGGCGTCCGCATCGAGGACCTCGTCGTCGTCACCGAGGACGGCTACGAGAACCTCACCGACTACCCGAAGCGCCTGATCGTCGACTGATATCGGAGAGCCGAACCATGAAATCGGCCCGCCTGCGTAGGAGTCATATACAATCACTCGTCCATCGAGCGGGCAGTATCAAATCACGCAATTGTTTACCGAACAGGCGTTAGGGGCGGGACTGAAAGGGGCCGACCGCTCGGCGTTCTCGTGAGCGAGCGCCAGCGAGCGAACGGGAGCTCGAAAGGTGAGCGAAGCGAGCCTTTCGTCGAACCCCGGCGAAGTAAGGACCGCAGGCCGAAGGCCGAGGACCGTGGTTCGAGAGAGCTTCGCTCTCTCGTCATCTGCTCGCGGGCCGCAGGCCCGCTCGCAGGTTCGTGGGGCTCTGCGAGTCCCACGCTCATCACGAGAAGGTCCCTCGGACCATGCGAACGGGCCTCCAGCCCGTGAGCAGAAGCCGAGCGTGTCGGGGGCTTTCAAACCGTTCGGTCCGACACTCCGTTCTGTTCTAAGTCCTTAGCTGCCATCGAGCGCGGCGATATGTTCATCAGTGATGTAGAACGACTGTCAGCTATGGTAAGCATCAGCACGAACCGCCCGGCTGTGTAGCTCTTCGGTTTATTACTGATGCTTGCTGGCGCAACTGCTGGTGTTTTCGGGGTAATCGATCTGTGGACGGCCACGGTGATCGGTGGGATCGGTACGACGTTCGATGTTCTCGTCAGTGCTCACGGTCGCAGAACGGTAGATCACGGCTTCTGAACGAGGGACTTACACTTCCTCGAACGGCTCTCTATCCCCGGATCGAACGTGTCGTCTCGCTTGCGACCCGTCGGAGTCGAGCGCCCAACACCGCACAGCCCGCACCGTACAGGCCGACGAACGGGACCGCGAGCAGAAATCCCATAACGGCGATGATCAGCCCGCCGAACATCCCGCCGACAAAGATCGGGGGGAGGGAACTCGGCCGGAAGCGTGCGAGAACGAGCAATCCGCCACCGACGACGAGCGTCCCGACGAGCAGGGTTGCCGCGCCGTCGAAGCGGGCCCTCGGCGGGTCGCGGCTCGCGATCCCCGCGACGAGGCCGCCGACCGACAACACGGCGGCGACGACGAGCACCGAGATCGTGACCCCACTGTAGAGCGCCGCGGCGAGCGAGGCGACCTGTGCGAGAACGCCGATGGGGACGGCCCGCCAATCCATATCGGTCGCTCGGGCCGCCGCGACTTGTAGGTTCCCCGCGGGCGGGTCGGTCCCGTCCTGCCGGATTCGTCGCGGGAAAGAGCTCGACCGGCCACGATCCCGTCGTCGATCGGGCCGGTTCGCACGATCGAGTTCCGGAGCGAACCGCTTTTGCGAAACGACGCGGTATCGTCCTCCCATGTGGCCGTCGCCTGCTAGCGTTTTCCGTCGGGCCGCTCTGAAAGCCACTGGGGGGTCGGTGTCGATCGGACCGACCGCCGCAGAGGTAGTGCCGGGGGACCCGTCGTGCCGGTAGAACGAACCGATGACACTAGCGATGTCAGCGCTGGCGGTGTCGTCGAATTCGATCCGGGAAACGACGACCGGCCCGCGAACGACAGTCGGAGTGGCGGAAGCGACCGCTTCGGCGACCGCTCGGTGCTCGTTGTGGGTGCCGGTCCCGTCGGGCGGTGGATTGCAGGCGTGCTCGACGCCGGCGAGACGGCCTTTTGCGACGTCGATCGTGTGGTCGCGAATCGGGCCGCCGAAGGCCTTGGCGGGCGCGTTCTCGACGCTGATAGCGGCGAGCGCTTCGACGTCGTGGGATTCGCCGTGCCGATCCCGGCGATCGAGGAGGCAATTGCGGCTCACGCATCGCGGGCCCGCGAAGGGGTCTTCGACTCGACCGGAGTGATGGCTGACCCGATCGCCGCGATGGCCGCCCACGCCTCCGATGTCGACCGCGTAAGTCTCCACCCGCTGTTCGCGCCGAAGCGCGCCCCCGGCCGCGTGGCGATGGTCGCCGGGTCCGGGTCGGACGATGGCCATACGACGGGCGACGGCGAGACGGGCAGCGGTGTCGGGCGTGACGCCGATTCGCTCGCGGCCGGCGTCGAGGGTGCGCTCCGGGCCGTGGGCAACGAGGTCTTTTATACCACCGCGGCCGACCACGACGAAGCGATGAAGACCGTCCAGGCGCGCGCCCACGCGGCCGTGCTGGCCTTCGCGCTCGCCGCCGAACCGGTCGACGAGCGCTTTCACACGCCGGTCTCGGGAACGCTCGCCGAGATCGCAACGAAGGTCACCGACGGGAACCCGGAAACCTACGCCGAGATCCAGGCGGCCTTCGAGGGCGCAACGGACGTCGTCGCGGCCGCGGACCGGATCGCTAACGCTGATCCCGAGACGTTCCAGTCGCTCTACCGCGAGGCGGGCGCGAACGGAGGAGGCGAAGAGGGCCGATCGGACGACGGGCACGGAGGACGGGAAGGAACTGTCGGGAGCGACCGGAGCGACCGGAACGGCGGACACGACGGGGACGGTGAGGACGGATGAACGCCGAACAACGCGCGGCGATTCGCGAGAACGCCCAGTATCTCAGGCAGGTCCGTCCGATCGATCCTGCGGAGATCGACGAATACGTTCCCGACCAACCCCATCCTGCTGCGGTACGGGCGGTCCTTCGCGATTCGGCGCTCGAACTCGGACTCGTCGAACGCGCTGACGGCACGTTCGTCCCGGTCTCTACGGACTCGATCGACGCCGCCGACCTCGCGGTCGACGGTGCCGACGCTTTCGATACCGGCGGCGTCAGGGCCTTTCCCGAGTGCCACGCGCGCCGGCTCGAAGATCGGCTCATCGCACGCTACGGTCCGGGCTGGCCCGACGGCGAGTCGGGCGATCGATTGCGCGAGCGGATCCGGGCGCTGAAACGGGCATACTTCGCGGGCGAGTCGGTCGAATACGACGCGGATACCGCGCTCGCGTACGCGATCTATCACCTACCGGACTACTACGCCGCGACGAGCTACCTGCTCTCCGAACTGGCGTCGGGGGAACTCCTGCCGACCGATCTGCGGGTGCTCGACATCGGTGCCGGGGTCGGCGGGCCGGCGCTCGCGACCGTCGACACGCTGCCCGACGAGGCGCTCTGTGAGTACCACGCGATCGAACCGAGCCCCGCTGCCGATCTTCTGAAAGAGTTGCTCGCCGACGCCGGACGGAACAACCACGCCGAAATCTACCGCGAGCGCGCGGAGGAGTTCGAACCGGGGATCGAGGGTAGCGACGAGTGCGGGCAAGAGGACAGCGGTGACAGCGACAACGCCGAGTACGACTTGCTGATCTTCGCGAACGTATTGAGCGAACTCGACGACCCGAAAGGAGTGGTCGAGCGATACCTCGACTACCTCGCACCCGACGGCACCCTTCTCCTGCTCGCGCCGGCCGACCGCGAAACGGCGATCGGCCTGCGCGAGGTCGAGCGCGCAGTCGCGGACGGGGACGACAACGGAGCCGGAACCGAGATTGGGGCCGGGGCCGAAGCCGGCGTCGGGGACGGTTCGGTCACGGTTTACGCGCCGACCGCGCGGCTGTGGCCCGGCGAATCCCCGACGGACCGGTGTTGGTCGTTCGACGTGAAACCCGACATCGAGACCCCGGGCTTTCAGCGTCGCCTCGACGACGCCGCGAGCGACCCCGATCACAAGCCCGGCGAGTTCGTAAACGTTGATGTCCAGTACGCCTACTCGATGCTTCGGACCGACGGGAGGCGGAAGATCGATATCACGCTCGACGAGCGCCGGGACGCGAAACTCGCCGATTCGGAGACGCACGTCTCCAAACGGGTCGACACCACCGCGATCAAACTCAGTCACTCGTTGAGCGACGACGGAGCAGGCGAGGCAAGCGAGCGAGGCGAGCGAAACGGGCGAAGCGAACGGAGCAGAGGAGGGAAGAATCCGCTGTATCTGATCGGCGACGGGAGCCAGGGGGTCGATCACTTCGCAGTGTTGACCCGTGAAACGGTTCTCAATCGTGCCCTGCGCAAGGCCGACTATGGCTCGTTGCTTCGTTTCGAGAACGTCCTCGTGCTCTGGAACGAACTCAGGCCGACATTGCTGAGGATTTTACGAGACGCTGGGACCAATGAACGACTAACGATAGCGGGAGCGACTGAAAAGCGTGCGATCGTTCGCACCGAGAGCGTACTCGGTGGCGATCCCCGAATCGATGGGACACGGATCGACGTTTGCCACGTCGCTTCCTTCGTTCTCGAAGGGGAGTCCAGCATCGATACGTGAGCTGAGTGCTCACAGCTGGGTTATCACGTTTCGGCACTGTCCGAGGGGCCAATCCAACAAAGGAGATCGGTGATAGTGCCGGTGAGAACGAGCCCGACCAGAAACGCGGCGAAGAGCAACAACTGCGCCCAAATAAGCAGGTCAGTTTCTAAGAGACGAGTACTACTTTCCGGATACAGCCCCCGGGCCCCTGCCGCTGGCTCGATCACCAAATTCGAGACTACAAAAACCACACCATATATCAGGCACGCTACAGGAACACGCCGAGTGTTTCGTCCGCTTAGCGCAGT
>PXRY01000016.1 GCA_003022925.1 Halobacteriales archaeon QS_8_65_32
GGCGGCTTCGCCGTGGTTCGAAAGACGCCCCCGGCGTCGTTCGTTCAGTGCGGGACCTCCGATCCCGCTCGCAGTCAGAACGCTTCGCGTTCTGACAACATCACGAAAGACCTCCGCTCTCTCGAACGACCACGGTTTCGGAGGTCAGCGGAGCCGACCTCCCGCTCGGTCCGGCCCCGGCGAAGTAAGCACTGGAGCGACCGAAGTCGTTCGAAAGACGTTTCGCGTCTTTCGTGATGACAAAAAGCACGGAGCGCCTTTTTGAACCAGGAGCGAAGCGCGCGGCGAGCCGCGGCCGGACCGAGCGGGAGGGGGCTTCCGAAACGGTCTCGGCGGCTCTCTTCCTGAAAGCTGCTACATGAAACACGACCGCCTCGTCTCGTCACGAGCGCGCTTCGGTGAAGACGAACAGCGCCTCGCTCCCGAGTGGGTCGTCGACGACCCGCTTTTCCGAACCCTCGAAGCCGGCCTCGCGGAGCTGTTTGTCGGTTTCGTTCTCTCCCGGCGTGCTCCAGAACATCGGGTGGCCGCTGTTGAGCCAGTTGCGTCGGGTGCCCTCGTGGCGCGAGGTCCCAACGGTCATCAACAGGACGCCGCCGGGTCGGAGCACCCGGCGGAACTCGCGGTAGACGCTCGGGTGCTCAGCGCGCGGGACGTGAAAGACCGCGTGGTAGGCCATGATCGCGTCGACCGAGTCCGACGCGAGCGGGATCGCCGTCATGTCCGCCTGGACGAGTCGGGCGTCCGGGGCGTTCCCGCGAGCGAGTTCGAGCCCCCGTCGCGAGAAGTCGAGACCGATCGCGTCCGTCTCCCCGCTTTCTTCGGCCAGGTTCGAGAGGGTTCGCTTCCCGTCGCCACAACCGACGTCAAGCACGCTCGCCCCCGGCGAGAGGTCGGCGATCAGTTCGTCGATGAGGGCGGTGTCGGGGCCGTCGGCCTGGCGGTTCGCCGCGTAGTCCTCGCTCACGGCGTCCCAGGCTCTGCGTATGGTGTTGCGTTCGGGTGGCATGGCTCCTGTTGGCTCCGAACCCGAATCGGGGTTACGGTGCCGGCGGTCGTCGGGGCGCCGATCAGTGCCGTCGGACCCTCGAACCTCGCGGCCCTCACGGGCCGTCAATCGATCCATCCCGTGGGGACGAACAGTTCGGTGCCGTATCCGGCGATGCCCTCGGTGTTCATCACCGCCTCGATGTTCTCGATTGCCCCGGCGATCGCTGCCCAGTCGTATTCGACGTACTGGATCACTCCCGGATGCGTCCCATCACCCGGATCGGCGGTGCCGTCGGTGAAGTCTCCGTCGTTCGTGAGGACGACTCGCTCCGTCTCGACGGCGTACCGCCAGATATCCGGGTCGTCGGCCTTCGGTCCCAACGAATCGACGTCACGGACCCGTTCGACATCGAACGCATCGCTAGCCAACAGTCGATCGTAGAGTTCGCCGCCAGCGTGGCGATCGAACAGCAGCCGGAGCACTGCTTACTCCGATCGGAGTTCGGGAGGCAAGTCCTCGGGGCCGGTGATCGCGTTCTCGGGAACGCGGTCGTTCTCCCGCCGAACCCGGTCGACTTCCTCCCGGTGCTCGATGTAGTAGGCGAGCGCCGAGAGCACGTCCCTCTCCGAGAGATCGGGATACGTCACCGTTACCATATGCTCGATGCTATACTCCCCTTCGAGAATCGGATAGACGACGTGGTGAACTCCGATTCGGGTCCCCTCGATCCGGGGATCGCCGCCGAGTGTACCTTCGGTGCGAACGATCGGACGCCCGTCGGTCTCGGAGCGAGCCATTGTATCTTTGTATCGCTTGTAAACACATAAAGCCTACTGGCTCCGGTTTTGAGGGGTTACGCGTGTGACTCGATCGGGCGACCGCGCTGGTGTGGATCGATCAAATCGGTCGGATACCATACTGATGGATCGGACAGAGGAGCCGATGGAGGGATTTGAACCCTCGACCTAATCCTTACGAAGGATTCGCTCTACCAGTCTGAGCTACACCGGCACATGCGTCGAACAGTCCGGACCCAACCTCGCTCGTCCGAGTCCGGACCATCGCACGCCGGCGGTGCATCGGGAGATGTGTGAACGATCGGAATAAACGTTCCGAACCGCAATGCTTCGTGCCTCGTGCGTCGAGCGCTCACCGGCCCGCTGATCCGCCGACCCGCCGATCCGTCGGCCCGTTGGCTCGCCGACTCGCCGATTCACTGGTTACTCGCGTGTAAGGCGCGCGTCAAGCCGGACGTTCACCTCGTGAGGGGCGTACGACCGGACCCGCCGCCGGGTTTCGATCGCTGCCTCGTAGCCCGCCTCGCTCGCCGCTTCCCTGATCGCCCGCTCGCCGGGGCCGAACGGGTCGGCGTCGCCTACGATGTCGTAGTAGTGAATCACGCAGTCGTCGCCGGCGAACGCCGTCGCCGTATCGAGGAAGTCGGCGGCGCTGTGAGGGAGGTTCATCACGATCCGGTCGGCCCATCCCTCGTACTCGTTCCCCACCTCTCGGACGTCACCCTCGATCGCCGTCACGCGCTCTTCGACCCCGTTCCGGCGGGCGTTCTCCCGGAGGTAGGGAATCGCCGCCGGGTTCACGTCGACCCCTACGACATCGGCACCGTGTTTCGCGAAGGGGACCACGAAGGGACCGACGCCGGCGAACATGTCGATCGCCCGCTCGTTTTCGCCGACGTTCCCGGCGACGAGGTGGCGATCGGTCGCGAGCCGCGGCGAGAAGTAGACCTCACGCACGTCGAGACGGTACTCACAGCCGTACTCGCGATAAGTCGTCTCGGTGTCCTCGCCCGCCAGTAGTTCCCACTTGCGGGTCCGGTGCTCGCCTCTCACCTTCGATGCTCGCCGGAGCACCGCTTTTACAGGTAGATCCGACGCCATCACCGCCTCGGAAATCTCTTGTGCGCGCTCGGCGTCGTCCTCGGTCAGGAGAACGACGTCGCCGAGGCGCTCGTAGGTCGGCTCGAAACCCAGCACGTCGGCGGGCGTTCGCTGCGTTCGGCGGGTCGCGAGGTCGCGTTCGGTGACTGCGTAGTCGTCGACGGCCGCCGGATCGGTGGTCGGGACGTACAGCCACCCGTCCTCGGCGGCGATCTCGTGGCTGTGATCGAACAGGCCGCGCTCGGCGAGGTCCTGGCGCGCTTCCTCCCCGTGCTCGCGGAGGACGCGAACGCACGGCACTCCCGGCATCGTCGGTGCGTCGTCGTCGGGCCGACCTAAGGCTGACGTACCACGGCACGCGTGCCGCCGTTCCCTCGCACGCCCCGATCGGTCCGGATCGCCGACGCCAGCCCTCATGCACACGGATGGAGAACGGAACGCCGAACGGCAAAGGGAGACGGACTATGAGGTGGACGACCGGCGGAACCGGAGACGGGCGAGTTATGGCCCGTGACTCCCCACCGACCCTATGCTCACCTTCGTCGGGCTCGGTTTATACGACGAGCGTTCGATCACGATCGAGGGCCGCGACGTTCTCAATAAAGCTGATCGGGTCTTCGCGGAGTTCTACACGAGCAAGCTCGCGGGCGCGACGACCGCCGACGTAGAGGCCTTCCACGGCGTCGACATCGAGGTCCGCGACCGGGAGGGCACCGAACGCGATCCCGACCCAATCCTCGACGCCGCTCGCGGGAGCGACGCAGCGTTTCTCGTCGCCGGCGATCCGATGATTTCGACGACCCACGTCGACCTCCGGCTTCGGGCGGTCGATCGCGGGATCGACACGCAAGTCGTACACGGCACGACCGCCCAAACGGCCGCGAGTTCGCTCACGGGCCTACAGAACTACCGGTTCGGGAAGGCAACGACGCTTCCCTTCGCCTACGGCAGCGATAACGTTCCTGAGAGCGTTCTCACGACGATCGCCAACAACCGCGAGCGCGGTCTGCACACGCTCTGTTACCTAGACATCGACGCCGAGCGCGAGGCGTATATGAGTGTCGACGACGCCGCTCGCCGCCTCGCCGGCGCGCTCGATTCGACCGGTACTGCCGACGCGGTCTCCGATGTCTCCGACACCACCGACGCCGACGGCGACGGAGCAGGAGTCGACTTCGATGCGGACGGAAACACGCTCGCCGTCGCAATCGCCCGTGCCGGGAGTTCGGCCCCCGTCATACGTGCCGATCGCCTCTCGGCGCTCGCCGAGGACGACTTCGGCGAGCCGTTACATCTCCTCGTGATCCCCGGCGATCTCCACTACGCCGAAGCCGAAACCCTGCGGACGCTCGCGGGCGCGCCCACCGATCTACTCCCGTCCTGAACGGTCGGCAGCCGAACGAAACACGCTGATCCGATCATCGGCTCGGGTGCCGATCCAGCGGCCGCCGCGTTCAGTCGGCCTTTCCGGCGCGATCGGTGCGGTCGGGCGTCTCGACGTCGAAGGCGCTCCGTAGGTCGTACTCGTTACGCGTCACGACGTAGAGCACGTCCTCGACGATCGTGAGCACCTCGGGGAGCCGGCGTACGACGAACCAGGTGATCCCCACTAATGCGACGATCGAGAGGCTCTGGGAGAGAATCCGGTCGGCGACGAGATACGAGATAAGGTAGGGATCGTCGGTTGCAAACACCGAGGCGACGAACTCGGGGAAGACGTGGAGCCGCTGGGTACCGAAGGCGACGGCGATGAAGACGTTCCGGACGAGATTGAGGCCGTAGATCACGGGAATCGAGACGGCGAGTGCCTCCGCCTTCCGCGAAAGGGGCGCGCGGACGGCGGCGATCAGGCCGGCGACGATGGCGATCGAGCCGATACCGGTACACGCGATCCGGATCGTATAGGTGAGCGTGTGGTCCGATGCGGCGGTGAAGACGAAGGTGTTGCGATACGGTGCCTTGCCGTACTCCGCACTTGAAACGACGTCGTAAACACCACCGGAAGGGTAGCCGACGAGGGTGAGAAGGGTTTCCGTCTGGCGGGTAACGACCTCGATGAGGGTTTCCTGAAGCGGGACGATCAACTCGAACGGTAGGAATATGAGTCCCATCGCGGCAACCGCCCGCGAGAGGACGAACAACGAGTCGCGCCCGCGGGCGAGCAGAACGCCGACGTAGATCGACGCCGGAAGGGCGAGAAGGCTCAAGACACCCTCGACGATGCTTTTGCCTTCGATCCCGTAGTAGTGGACGAGCGAGAGCCAGAAGAACCCGAAGGTAACCCATGCGCCGGCAGTCACGTACCGAGCAGCCCGCCGGTCGATCCCCCCGCCCACCCGCTCAGTTCGGCCGAGGCGTTCGAGCGCCACTCCAGTACAGAAGGCCGCGATCACCACCCACGCGAGCGCGTCGGAGTACGTTCCCAACCCGGCCAACGCGTCCAGCACCCCCGCTATCATTCGATCGCCGATAGGTGGATCGCCGGCATATGTTTTTCGACCGAATCGCGACGAATCTAATTCAGCCCGGCGCGGCCTCGGCCGACGATCCGACCACCCGGCTCGATCAGTCGGCACTCCCAGCGACGGAACCGTCCGAGTGCGCTCGTGAGACCCTCGTTGCGCTCGCCACCGTGCTCTACACGGCGACGACGCCGCTCTCGTCGATGCCCGCGGTCGTGCCGTCGAGGACGAGCGCCGCTTCGTGGGAAGTCACTCCGGCAAGAACGCTATCGTCTCCTCGACGACGCGCTCGTGATCCCTGAGAAACGAGAGGTCCTCGCCGGGGAGCTCGACGAGTTCGCCTCGCGGCAACCCCTCAGCGAGGCGCGCGGCGCTCTCGATCGGCAAGTGGTCCTCGTTGCCCTACAGGACGCGGACCGGAACGTCCACCGCTGCCAGTTCGGACTCGGCCACCGAGGGGATGAGGTCGCTTTCCAGTAGCCGTTCGGGGGCGTCCTCGATGCCCTCAGCGAGAACCGCCAGTGCCCACACTACGAGCCGGTCGACTCCCTCCGGTAGGTGCGAAAGCGCCAGCCGGCCGCCGAAGCTCTTCGCAACTACCGCGATCGTCTCACAGCCACGCGACCGTAGGAACTCGACGCCCGCTTCGATCTCCGCTCGGAAGTCGGCCTCGGTCTTCGCGTCCACGTCGTTCGGCGTCATCCACGTCTCGAACCGCGCGACGTGATAGCCCGCCCCGGCCGCTGCGCGACCGAACCGGAGGAAGACGTCACCGAACGGACCGTGACCCGCTCCCGGAATCATCAGGACTCCCCGGTCCGAGGGTCCGTCCGAAACGTCGAGTCGCCCCGGATACACGCTGTCGCCGACTTCGAGTGTTACGTCTATGGACATCGCACCCGTGGTTTCGTCTCTAATGCTAAAAAGTTTATTTATATTGACATTTAGGGTCGTGCGTACTAAAGACCACCGACGGAGGCGGTCAGTCGTACCGGGCTAACCGTACGGGACGGCCGCTCCGGACCCGGCCGACATCGTTCGAGGAGGGGACCGGCAGCGAGCAGTGTCGAGTCGGTGTTTCGGCCGTCCGAAGGCCCTCGATCTCAGGATTAGCAACTTTTATATAGAACCGCAAACATCGGTGTAGTGAGGATCGACCATGGCACAAGGATCTCCACAGCAGCGCATGGGAAACCAGCCGCTGTTCGTTCTCAGCGACGACACCGAACGATCGCGCGGTCAAGACGCACAGTCTTCCAATATCGCCGCCGGAAAGGCAGTCAGCGAGTCGGTACGAACGACGCTTGGCCCGCGCGGGATGGACAAGATGCTCGTCTCCGACTCGGGCGACGTCGTCATCACGAACGACGGGGCGACCATTCTCCAGGAGATGGACATCGAACACCCCGCCGCCCAGATGATCGTCGAAGTCGCCGAAACCCAAGAAGACGAGATCGGCGACGGGACGACCACGGCGTCGGTACTCGCCGGGCAACTGCTCGCCCAGGCAGAAGACCTCCTCGACGAGGACGTCCACCCGACGGTGGTCGTCGAGGGCTACAACGAGGCCGCCCGTCTCGCCCGTGAGGCGATCGACGCGATTGCGATCGACGAGGAGACCGACGATGACCTCTTAGAGCAGGTTGCCGAAACCTCGATGACAGGCAAGGGCACCGGCGGCGTGACACCCGAACGCCTCGCCGAGACGGTCGTCGAGGCGATCCGCAGCGTCGAGAGCGGCGACGGCATCAACCGCGAGAACGTCCGCGTCCGCACGCAGGTCGGCGCGAGCGCCACGGCTACCGAGCTCGTCGAGGGCGTCATCGTCGACGAGGAACCCGTCCGTGAGGACATGCCGGTAAGCGCCGACGACGCGACGATCGGCGTCTTCGACCTCGAGTTCGACATCCGGGAGGCGAACGTCGACGCCGAGTACGACATTACGGATATCGACCAGCTCAACGCCGCGATCGACGCCGAGGAAGGCGAACTCAAGAAGTACGCCGAGACCCTTTCGGATGCGGGCGTCGACGTTGCGATCGTCACCGACAGCATCGACGACCGCGCCGCGTCGTACCTCGCGGAGGAGGGCATCGTCGCCTTCGAGAGCGTGAGCGACGACGACGCGACCGCCATTGCCCGAGCGACCGGCGCGACCCGGATCGGGTCGCTCGAAGACCTCGACGACGAGGACTTCGGCCACGCCGGTAGCGTGGGCGTCGAGACCTACGGCGACGAGGACCTCCTGTTCGTCGAGGGCGGCGACGCCGCCGAGACCGTGACCGTCTTCGTCCGCGGGGGCACCGAACACCTCATCGACGAACTCGAACGGGCGATCGACGACGCGCTCGACGTCGTGACCGCCTCGATCGAAACCGGCGGCGTCGTGCCCGGTGCCGGTGCGACGGAGATTGCGATCGCGAGCCACATCCGCGACCGCGCGGCGAGCATCGAGGGCCGCCGACAGTTGGCTGTCGAGGCCTTTGCCGACGCAGTCGACGTCCTGCCGCGCACGCTCGCGTCGAACGTCGGGATGGACCCGATCGATGCGCTGGTCGAACTGCGCTCCCGGCACGACTCGGAGGGCCGTGCGGGCATTATCGCGGAAGGTCAGACCGGTATCGTCGGCGACCCGATCGACTACGGCGTGCTCGACCCCGCCGCCGTCAAGCGCGAGGCCGTCGAGAGCGCCACCGAAGCCGCGACGATGATCGCCCGGATCGACGACGTCATCTCCGCGAGCTAACTCGGCGACTGAATCCGCGTTCACTCCTGACCTCGATCTCGCTTTTTTCGGTCATTCCCGATCGCTCACCGACGCCAACGAAACCGATAGGTGCACGTCCTTCGTGACTCCCTAACGATGAGCGACCGGTGCGGACACGAGTTTCTCACCGAAGCCACTGCTTCGTCATCGGACCAATGAGGGCCAGCCAAACCACACTAACTGTCCGCACGAACATTGGGACAACAGTGACTACTACCCGTTCCACCTACCGATGGACGAATGCAAGGATCACGGACTTTCCGACGAGGCAGTTCATGACGCCTTCCTCCGCGCGATCGAATCCGATGATCGGGCGCGAAAACGGTTCCGCGAGGCCGAGTTCGGCGACCTCGATCTGAACTCGTTCGTGCTCGACTCGGGTGACAACGAACCGATCGTATTCGAGCAGGCGACCATCCATGGGCTACTAAACTTCTCCAGAGCGTCAGTCAGGCAACCCCTCGAGTTCAGTAGATGTACGTTCAACACTGTCCAGGCGACTGACGCGGAGTTCGATTACGAACTGCGATTCCCGAACGCGACGTTTCATGGCGATGTCGATTTCGTCGGTTCAGCGTTCAAGCGCGGGGCTTTCTTTCGCCAGTCGACGTTCGACCGGCCACTTCTCTTTGGCGGAACGGAGTTCAACGCCGCAGCCTCGTTTCGCTACGCTACCTTTCGGGCCGTTTCGACGTTTCGAGACGTTGGCTTCGGACAAGCGTCTTTCAACGAAGCAACCTTCGAGACCTCTGCGCAGTTCTCGGCCGTCACGTTTCGCGGGCGAGCGGAGTTCACGATGACCGAGTTCGCCTCCTCCGCTACGTTCGAGGGCGTTAGGGCGCTAGCTCAGTTCGATTTCTCCCCTAACAGGGTCGGTAGGTCCGACTTTTCCGATAGCTCCTTCGAGAATATCGACGTTGCTATCGGCGTACTCGGCGGTTCGAGACGCGTTTCGCTGCGAGACACCACCATCGAAACCGGCCGGCTCGGTCAACCCAGTAGCGACGGACGGGTCGCGTACGATCTCACCGGCGCTCGCCTCGGAGACGTGACGCTCGACCTTCCGACGCCGGGGGCATTCGATCGTTACCGACGCTATCTCACCGACTTCGGGAACTTCCAATTCGTCGAGTACCGCGAGGCGCTTCGCGACCACCGCTGGAAAATTCACGAGTACGTCGAGCCGACGGAAACGACGACGACCGATCTGGAACTCACCTATCTCAAGGCTAAACGCGGCGCGAGCAGCGTCGGTGACAGCGATGACGCCGCGCACTTCTTCGTCCGCGAGATGCGCTACCGGCGTCGGCGCTACCGCGAACGGACGGGTGACCCGTCCCTCCCGGTCCGCGATCGTCTCGGCGCGCTCTCACGGTGGTTCACGAACGGCTTCCTCGCGCTCGTCGCCGGCTATGGCGAGAGGCCCCAACGGGTGATCGCCACGGCGATTTCGGTTGTTCTGACATCGGCACTGCTCTATCCGTTCGAGTGGGTGGGTGGTGTTCGGACGGCCGACGGTGTCTATCTGTACGGTAACCGACCGACCCTCGCCGCCGAACTCGCTGCGTTCGCGTACGACAACAGCCTCTATTTCAGCGTCGTCACGTTCACTACGCTCGGCTACGGCGACAGTAGCCCCGCCGGTGGCCTCGCCCGATTGCTCGCCTCCGCCGAAGCGGTCTCGGATGCCTTTTTCGCCGCGCTGTTCGTATTCGCGCTCGGCCGTCGAGTTACACGTTAACGACGGTCGTCGGATGTCAGCGATGAAGCGTGAACTCGACCGGCCGCCGTTCGGCCTCGTAGTATGCCTTTACGAGATTGT